>NZ_CP011771.1 GCF_001028705.1 Croceicoccus naphthovorans
AAGGCCCGATGCGCGACTACACGGCGAGCGAAGACGAGTACGTCCTCTTCCCCCCGTCATGGATCAACAGCTTCACCCGGCTGCGCGATCTCAAGCGCGAGATTGCCCGCGCCGAGGTGACCATCCAGCCTTCGTGATCACTGGAGGGTCGAGCGATGACTGCGACTGATGCCGCCCTTTTGGCCCCCTCGCGTGAGGCAGTGCTCGCCAGCTTTCCGCTCTCGCGGGTGACCGAAGCCTTCTTCCACGAAATGCTCGGCGTCCTGCCGCCAGCCCACATCACCGGAGTGCCGGGCTTTTTCGTCACTGAGGCGGTGAGCGAAGACATCCACGCCCAGTTCGCCCACGCGGGCGGCCGTTTCTACGGCGGCTACGTCGGGCTGAGGGATCGCGCGGGCCTCATTACCCATGCGCGCATCGCGGCCTTCGATGCCGCCCATCCGGACGCGGTGGAACTCGCCTGGTATCCGGATGGCCCAGAGGAGGCGCGCGATGAGCCGGCACCGCATCCTCGAACTCGGGCTGGTCCGGCCGATGAGCCTGCGCGCAGCTTGGGCAATGCGCGGACTTTGCCGAGGCCAACACGCTCGAACTGCTCGCCTACAAGGCTGCGATCATCGCCCTCAACGGCGAGCCGCCCTGCCGCTCGGCTTCGCCCTTGTCGCCAATGCCCATGATTTCGGGACATACCGGACCTTGTGGCTGGTATCGGCGGACCTGCCCTTGCCCGAAGACGCACTGGCCTGGCTCGACAACCTTGTGGAGCCCGCCACCTGGATCGCGGCGGATTTCCGCAGCCGGTGACCTACGAGGGCTGGCGTGCGGTGATGCGCCCATTCCGCGACGTGGTCGCCGCCGCGCTCCAGATCACCCGGGCGAACGCCGACGGCAGCTTCTTCCCCGCTGAGAACGCGGTGCTCCACCGCAACCTGCTCGCCGCCTACGGTCCTGCCACGGTCGCTGCCGTCGATACCGGGTAAGGGAGGGGCTGGAGCTGGGCGTTCCTTTGAGGAGTTCAAGCCCATGCCTCGCTTCTATGCCGGGATCGGCGCCGCGCGCGACGCCGCCCGAAGTCCTCAGCCTGATGACCGCGCGGCCTTCGCGCTCACCAAGCGCGGTTATGTCCTGCGCTCGGGCGCGATCGGCGCCGACAGTGCGTTCGAACGCGGGGCGGCCGCGATGCGCAGATCTTCCTGCCGGCGGCGGGCTGGCGCGGATCGGCAAGCGAGTTCCATCCCGATACGCTCGGCGACGAGCTGTGGGGCAGGGCGCGTACCATCGCCGCCGCGCATCATCCCACATTTCCCAGGCTCTCGGCTTTCGTCCAGGCGCTCCACATCAGAAACGTGTTCCAGGTGCTGGGCTGCTCGCTCGATAGCCCTGCGGAATTCGTGCTGTGCTGGACCGCCGACGGCGAGGCCTCAGCGGCACCGGCCAGGCGCTGCGCATTGCCGCCAGCCACGGCGTCCCCGTCTTCAACCTCCAGAGGCCGCGCGAGCGCTCGCACGTCGAGCGCCACCTCGTCCTCTGACCCGTTCAATTCCGCGCCTGTCCGCCGTTCTAGCCCTTGCCTTGGCATCGGGACGCGTCGGGCGCGGCAACACGAAAGTCCCAGCCATGTCCTCGATCACGCTCACCCTCGAACTTGCCTGCACCCGCGAGGAAGCCGCGCGCTTTGCCGCGTGGAGCTGTTCCTCGCCGAGACGTCCGACGATGCTGAGGCCGAGCCCCCGGCCGAACTCGACGCGGTCTTCGGCGCTCGCCCACGCGAGACGATCCTCGGCCTTGCCGGGCACCCGCAGCCGCTCGGGATCACCTGCCGTTACGACCGCGAGCGTGGCGTGATGACGCTCGCTGCGTCAGGCGGCAAACCGAACCTCGCCGCGCTGCCGGTGCTGCTGCTCTGGCTCTACCCCGACAAGCTGCCCATCGCCTACTCGGTCCACGTGACCGATCGGCCCGAACTCGCGGTCTGGACCATCGTCGGCCTCAATCGCATCGAGATCACCCAGCACGAGGGCGAGGTCGCGACGCGGCTCGAGGCCTTGCGGGCAGTCGGTGACACGCCCCGGCGTCTCGACCTGCTGCCGACCAAACCGCTGCCCCGATCGGACGGCTGAGCCCGCTCAGGCGGCCTGCGCGCGTCCCAGCTGCGCCGCGGTGGCCGGCTGACGCGGGCCGGGAGCGGCTCGCCTTCCTTCCACAGCAGGTGCGCGACGCCTTGCCCGGCGAGCAGTGCTTCCAGAGGCTCCGCCACCTCGTTGTCGCGGTCGTGGATGTGGATGGCGCTGGCTTCCTCGCCGGTGTCCTCAGCACCAGGCTGGCGATCGGCCGTGTCGGTGTCGAGATTGACGCGCAGGCCCTTCACGAACCGCCGCTTCTCCGCGACCGCCTTGCCGACAAGGTAGCGCTCGTCGCTGGTCTCATAAGGCAGCCATTCTCCCGTTACCGGCATCAGCGCGACCTCGATGAGTCGAATGTGCCTTCGCGGCGCCGCGCGAACGAGCCGGCGAGAACCAGATGGCCGCTTTTGCCTCTCGGCCATCCTGCGCCTGCCATAGCGCGAGTTCGCCGCGAACCGCTTGTGGAACCGCCGCGCCATGTCCTGATCCATCACGAAGGGCATGTCGCCGACATGGCGCAGGACAATTCTTTCCGCGCCGTGCGCGGAATGATCTCCTTGATCTCGCCCACCACGACCATCATTTCATCGCGCGAGGCATAGACCCGGGCAAGCGCCGCGCGGGCGGCGCGCCCGGATCTCCTCTTTTTCCTCGATCTTGAAGCTCTCGGGCACGAACAGCACGTGGGGCAGGGCTTCCTGCTTGGCCCGGCAACTTGCCGCCGCCTCGAGCAGCGCGCGGCGCACCACGAACCATGTCCGCTTGCCGCCATCTTTGGGTGCCAGTGGGTAGCTCCGCCCGGTCCCACAGGACATGCAGCAGCCGCGCATCGAGAGCTTCTGACCCGACGATTTCACCGTCGGCTTGTCGTTCGTCAGCGCCGCAGGCGCGAGCCGGGCGGCGCCGCGCGAGAGCGGGAAACCGAGCTTGAGGCTGGGTCTCACCGCTTGCCTCATCGTCGAGTACGGCGCTCCCGCGGACCTGACCCATGCCGGTGAGGTAATCGGGCGCCTCGTAGTGATCGCAGGCCGTCGCATGGCGCGCGCCGAGCATGGCCAGCGCGCGAGCACGTAGCCATTCTGGCGGTGCGAGATGTAGAGGGGGAGTTTCGGTTCCCTTGCGGCATTCGCCACAGGACCTGGGTCTTTTGCGCGTAGGCTTTGGCAAGCAGCTGCTGAAGTTCATCGCCTTCGGCCACGCTGCGGCCGAGCACACGGTATCGCTGGACCATTGGGATATCTCCATTTCTCGCGATCGACGCTGCCCGTTCGACCTCTCGCGCATCTCCTTCGTCTGACGCGGCCCGGATGGCGCGCTGGACTCAGTCTATGCTGGCCTCGCCGGTGCGGCAAGCCCGCCGAGCGACGAATTGAGCCTGTCGCCGTGCAACCGTGGAGGCCGCCCGCGGTTTACTGGCGTGGCGGCATATGCCGCGCTACCGGTCCTGTGATGGATGACCTCTTCGCTTCGCAGCCCATCGCAGGCGCCACGCTGGTGCGCAGCGACATCGAGCGCCTGATCGGCAAGGTGCCCGCACACTCGTCGACTGCGACCTCGAGGAGGCCGACCTCTCCGGGCTCGACCTCCACCCGCTGGCGCTTCGAACGCTGCAACCTGCGGCGCAGCGATCTTGCAGGAGCAAAGCTGGAAGGTACGGTCTGGCAAGGCTGCCGTGGACCATTTGCCAATTTTTCGGGCGCGAACCTCAGCGAGGCCGAGTTCATCGGCGGCGACTGGAACAATTGCGCGATGCGCCGCGCGAGCCTGACCTCGACCCGGTTCACCGGCTCCAAGCTCACCGGCGCCGATTTCACCGAGGCGCGCGCCATGCACATCCACTTCGAGGAAGTGCTGCTGGTCTCGGCAAAGCTGCCTGGCTTTTCGTTTCGCAAGGAAAGCCTGCGCCGGGTCGATCTATCCGGTGCCGATCTGCGCAAGGGCGATTTCCGCATGACCGTGTTCGAGGACTGCTCGCTGCGCGAGGCGATGGTAGCGGGATCGCGCTTCGAGGGCTCTGACCTGCGCGGCGCTGACCTCGGCGGGCTGCGCCTCGTCGATGCCGGGCTGTTCGCGGGGCGACGATTTCGCGCGAGCAGGCCGGGCAATTGCTCGGCGAACTTGGGCTCAACGTCCGATAGCCGCACGGCGGGACCGTTTGCCTCAGTCCGCGGCGCGCTCGTCCTGGTCCAGGAGTTCGCTTACGCCTTCGGCAAGGCCGAGGCACAGCGCGGCTTCCTCGCGCGTGAGCACGATCTCTTCAGCATCGAACACGGCAAGCTTCGTGCGCAGCACCTGCGCCACCGCGTGCGCCACCTGCAGGGCGCTTGGCATCATCTGGGGGTCAGTCATGGGCCGGGAACCTTTCCCTTCGGCGGCTCTGCCTACGGCAGCGGGGCCGGACAGGTCGCGTTGGAGCGCATTCATACCGGTTTTGCCGGGATGTGGCGAGGTGGAGAGGGGAAAGAGGCACCCCGGCGCCCGCGCCCCGCGCGGGCTGGGGGCAACCCGCTCTACTCGCTAGGGCGCGCGTCGGTGCTGTCGCACCGCCGCCCACCCAAGCTCGCCGGCATGGATGCCGGCCCTTCGGGTCACGATCGGGGCCAGTGGGTAGATGCGGCAAGGCTGGTTGGCGCGGGCGGGCGAGGGCGCTAGGTTCCAGCCCATGCCGATTATTCTTGCTGCCGCCGCCCTTTGCATGTCGCCTTCGGTTCACGACGGCGACACGATCCGCTGCGGCCGCGAGCGGGTCCGCATCGCCAATATCGATGCACCCGAGTTGCCCGATAGTCCAAGTGCCAGGACCGGAGGCGGTCCTACGCCTGGTGTGACTTTGCCGCAGGCGAAGCCTCGCGGGTTGCCCTGACGCGGCTGCTGTCGCACGGACGGGTCATGATCACGCGGCTTGGCACCGACCCCTATGGGCGGACGCTCGCCACGGTCTCGGTGAACGGCGTGGACGCCGGCGACTATCTGGTCGCGCAAGGCCTCGCGAGGCCCTGGCGCTGAGGGTCCATATCGAAAGTGGCGAGCCTTGCCCGCCTGCGGGCGCCAGCTTGCGCATCTGACCAAGGCCTTGCCGTGGCGCATGGCGATGGACGGGGAGGGGCTAGGCGCAGCCTCGTGTGACCCCACGCGCCTCTGACCGGCATGGAGCGGCGGCCGAGGAAGGCAATGCCCGCTGCCGCGGGCGCTGGCGGGTAGGAGCAGGCCCTGTCGAAATGGCCGAGGCTCACGGGTCTGACCTTTGCGGGATCCGCCGGGCCTGACCTGACGAAACCGCCCTTCGTTTGCCGATGAACCCTGCAGGGCCAGTCCCTGGCCGCAACCCAAAAGCAGCGGACCGTGAAGCCCTTCAGGCTTGCCGCACCACTCCTCGCTTTTGGGTTTCCCTCACATGAGTTCGGTGCGGGCCCGGGCCTTTGGCCCTGCCTGTGGTGTTCATCGGCGGGCGGTTCCGCCGAGTTCAAGCCACGGAGATACCCCATGAAGAACCTCGTCATCCTGATCGGTCGCATCGCCGCCGCTCCCGAAACCCGCCACGCCGGTGAAACCGCGATCACTTCGTTCACCCTCGTCACCGATCGCCCCAAGCTGGTCGACGGCAAGACGGTCAAGAACGAGGCCGGCTACACCGAGACCCTCGCCGAATTCCACCGCGTCACCGCTTTCAACGGCCTCGGCACCTCGGTCGCCAAGCACAAGAAGAAGGGCGACCTGGTCGAGGTGCAGGGCCGCCTCCACTACTCGAAGTGGACCGACCGCGAGGGCGTCGAACGCTACGCGGTCGAGATCGTCGCCGAGGAAGTTCTCTTCCTCTGACACCGAGCCCGGGAGGCGGCGCTGCCGCCTCCCACTGGGCCAAGGCCAGCCCCCCATCACTCATGTAGTCGCTGCGACGGGCGAAACACCGGTTGCGAAAAAGGCAACGCGCGGCGTCTATTTCGCACTTGCAGCATGGAGGGTGCCGACCCATATGGGGGGTGCCTTTCAGGCATCCTCTCCCAAAACTTTCCAAGGGGCCGGCTCTCGCTGGCCCCATTTTTTTGCCTGCCGGGTCTGCGCATGTGCCCCTCCGGGCATGGCATGTGTGACACTTTGCCCTCGGGCAGAGTGTCATGTTGCATCGCCCGCATGGGGCCTGCGGAGGGCGGGTTCATCGATCATGCCTGCACGATCTCCAATGCGGTGGCGGATAGAAGGCAGCGCACGTGGCAGCGCAAGCCAGATGGCGCCTCCGGGCGAAGTGTCACGGGCGACAAACGTCAGCGCGGGGCACAAAGGGGATTCACAGGATTCACCTTTTGTGCTCAATACTGATCGATGGAACGAGCCCAAGAAATCACTGGCGTCGGTGGGATCTACGCGGTCCTGGTCGAAGCCTCGAACCGCCCCCGCTACGCGTTTCTTGTCCTCCAGCTGGTCGCTGAGATTGCCGACGGGCGAGGGCAAGCCGGACCTTTCGTGGCGCTAGGCGGTGTGCCGGTGCTTCTGCGCGAATGGCTCTGCTCCCAGCTCTTGCCGATGAGCGAACAGCCCGCACGGCGGGCGGCGCTGCGCGCGCGCGTGGCCGCTGCGCTGAAGGACGAACTGACCGGTGACGCTGCTCGTGATGCGGTGCGCATCGCCGCGGCGGTCGAGGAGCAGGTCCAGGCCGTCGGCCGAGCCAATGTCAGCCGCGCAATCTCCGATCTCGTGCGCGCCGGGCTGATGACCCGGCACTATGCGGGCTACGCCACCAACCACAAGAACCGCGGCGGCGGGCGCCACGCGGTCTATGTGATCAAGCCGGGCGTCCTTGCGCTGCTGCGCAAACCCGCGCCGCTGCGGCGACACGGCCCGGGTCCTGCCAATTTCCAGGGCGAACTATTCGCGGCCTGAACCTTCGCACTTCGAGCATCTGGTCAGGCCTGGCGCACCCCGGCGATGCTCCTATGGCGTGGTGGCGAACTATCGCATAGGAACCCCTGATCCGTGGATTGGAAAGGTCTTGCCCGCATGGAAAACGAAGCATTGCTGGATCATGTTGCCGACATCGTCTCTGCCCATGTCAGCAACAATTCGGTGGCAGCCACAGACCTGCCGGGCCTGATTCAGGCGGTCTACGCTTCGCTTGCCGCGCTTGGACAGGCGCCGGAACCGGCCGCGGAAGAGCTGAAGCCCGCCGTCTCGGTGCGGTCGTCGGTCAAGCACGACGCCGTCACCTGCCTCGAGTGCGGCGAGAAAATGAAGATGCTCAAGCGCCATCTCGGCACCGAGCACAACCTGACGCCCGCCGAGTACCGGACACGCTGGAGCCTGCCCGCCGACTATCCGATGGTCGCGCCCGACTATGCCGCCAAGCGCAAGGAACTCGCGGTCAGGATCGGCCTTGGCCGCAAGCCCGGCCAGAGCCCGAAGGCTGACGCAAATGCAGCGCCCAAGGCTCAGTCCAAGGCCGCTGCGGCCCCGGCAAAACGCAAGAAGCTCGGCGTCGCCTTCGGCTAGGGCCGCGCTGGGGCCCATGGCCGAAAATCACGTCTGTGGCCTCGGTCTTGCCGTGACTCCCAGGCTCAACGTTCTGCTGCTGCCAGGGAAGCAGCAATGGCGCCGATCGACTGGAACAGCACGAGTGGATCGTCGCGCGAAGGCAGGAAGCCCTTGCCTAGCCAGAAGGCCGCTGCCTCGTCGTCGATGGCATTGACGATCACTGCACGACCGCCAACAAGGCGGGCAGCTTCCAGACACCGTCCCAGTGCGTGGCGCAGCAATCCCGAGCCGATGCCCTGTCCCGCCCACGCCAGGTCGGTCGCGAGTTGACCGAGCAGCAGGCAAGGCACTGGATCGGGCGGCTGCCCCGTCCGGATGGAACGCGGCAGAATGCCGGGGATCACCGATGTCGGAGCCAGCCCGTAGTAGCCGACCACCCGCATCGCCTCATGCACGACCAACACCGCGGTAAACCCGCGCTCCTGGTTTGCGAGGGCGCGCGCCTTGAGCCAGTGATTGAGCGATGGCTTGCCGCAGTCGAAGTCATCGACTTCATGAGCTGCGTTCAACAGTTCCGGCGGCGACAGGCCCAATTATCAGTGCCGATCGTCCGAGGGCATGTCCCAAGGCGCCGGTCGCCTGAGCACATCGACGAGCGATGGAACCGCCTCGGCGGGTTGTTCCAGCAGCGCGATGAATTCGGCAAACCCTTCGCCGCTCATCCGCACGAGCCTCTGGTCCATCAGGACATCCTCGGCAGCACGCACAGCTGCTTCTCGCACGAAATCGGTTCGCGAGCGCCCGCGCGCGCTTGCCGCACGATCGATCAGGGCAATGTCGGCATCGGGCAGACGCATCGATACCGGGTGATCCTTGCGTTCAAGGGACTTGGCCATATTCTATCTCCACAAGGCACCATACACGGTGTATTGCAAAATGCAATACAGGCTAAAATGCGGTCGGACAGATCCATGAGCAATTCGGCATTCTTGAGGGAGGTATCCGACCAGCACGGTGTTTCCGCGAGGCGTCTGGCTGCGGCGCTCAGGACCGCAAAATCCGAGCTGGCCATTGCCGCCGGGCTCTCGCCTAATGCGCTTACCAAAGCTGCGCGCATCGGAAGCGTGGCAACGCAGACGCGGTTGCACGAAATGTGCCGGATCATCGACCGGATCATTCCTTGGGCGGGCAGCGCGCCAACGGCCTTTGCTTGGTACCGGTCGCAATCGCTGCCATCCTTCGGTGATGCCACGCCTGAAGAACTCGTGCATCAGGGACGGAGCAACAAGGTTCACGCCTATCTCGATCGGCTGAAAGATGGCGGCTATGCGTGATTCTGGGGTCATGTGCTTCGTGCGATCGCACCCTGCCAGCCACTGACAAAACCCGTAACCATTTGATTTGATTTAACATAATTCACATTATCATCCCGAGCGATCTCTGCAATTTAGAGATGTCACCCGGAGCTACAACGACCCACTTATCCCATAAATCCGGGGCACGGTCAGATTATGGGATAACTTGCGGCGCACCGCCTCATATCGCACCGCTTTGACATTCCCGTTCGGGAATTTGTGCATGAGCTGACGCCAGGCACCACGATGTTATTCCCGAGCGGGAATAGATGCCTTGAAATCGGCCACAATCGAGCATAACTTCCCGTTCGGTAATATGGACAGCAATTCACTTGGCCTCCTTGTGCGCCGCGAACGCAAGGCACAGAACCTGAAGCAGGCAGAGCTTGCGGCAGTGAGCGGCGTTGGCGTGCGGTTTATTGTCGATCTCGAAGCTGGCAAGCCGACGCTGCAACTCGGCAAGGTGCTTCAGGTCATCACGACGCTCGGCTGCGAAGTCCAGATCGCCCCGCCTGCGAGCCGGTCATGAGCAGCAGGCTCACCGTCTGGTGGGACGGCCGTGTGGTCGGCGCCCTCTATCTCGACCCCTTCGGCGAAACCCAGTTTGCCTATGATCCAGGCTGGCTGACAGAGCTTCGCGCTCCTGCGCTTTCATTCTCGCTACCCAAGCAGGTCGAGCCATTCCATCGTCGGGAATGCCAGCCTTTCTTTGGCGGCATTCTGCCCGAGGAAAGCCAGCGTACTGCCATCGCCCGCGCACTTGGTGTCTCCGCCGACAATGAATTCCGGCTGCTCGAGCATCTCGGCGGTGAAGTGGCAGGCGCTTTGACGCTCCTTCCTGAAGGCGAAGCCCCCACTCCCCATAGCGCCGCAGCGCCCAAACCTCTCGATGATGATCGTCTGATCCAGTTGCTCGATCATTTGCCGATGCGTCCAATGCTGGCGGGCGAGGATGGGTTGCGGCTGTCATTGGCCGGGGCACAATCGAAACTTCCGGTGCTTCTGATCGACAGGCAGGTTGCCCTGCCAGCACCCGGGCAGCCGACCAGTCATATCCTCAAACCACCGATCACGCGTTTCCCCTGGACGACCGAGAACGAATACTTCTGCATGTCGCTCGCCCGCGCCATCGGCCTTGACGTTGCACCGGTCGAAATGCGTACGGTTGGCGATCGTTCATTTCTGCTGATCAGTCGCTATGATCGGACCATCGGTCCGTCAGGCGAACTGGTCCGCCTGCATCAGGAAGACTTCGCGCAGGCGCTTGGCGTGCCGTCACACCGCAAATATGCGAGCGAAGGCGGGCCGAATTTTCCTGATTGCTTCGCGCTGCTGCGCCGGGCAGCAACCCGTCCGCCACGCGACATCCTGCGGCTGCTCGATGCGGCAATCTTCAACCTGATCATCGGCAATGCTGATGCCCACGCCAAGAATTTTAGCCTCCTGCACAAGGACGGCGCGATCGAGCTTGCACCGCTCTACGATCTGCTTTCGACCACGCTTTACCCGGAACTCTCGCCGAAGCTCGCGATGAAGATTGGCGGGAAGCACCTCCTCAACGAACTCGAGCCGCGTCATTGGGACAAGTTCGCTGTCGATTGCGGGCTTGGCGCCCCGTTCGTGCGGACCCGGATCAGGCAATTGTGTGAGGCTGTCATTGCCGGCCTGGACAACGAATTTACTGGCCCTACTTGGGCGGCAGATGGATTCGTCCCTGTCATCGCGCTTGTCCGTGAGCGCGCCGGGCTGCTCGGTGGGAAGTTGTGATATTGGCGCGACTCGGAAGCCCGCTCCGAGAAATTGTGCTTTAAGGGGCCGATTTACCGAGAAAACGAGATCTAATAGCCGTTTCATCCGAGTTTTCGCGATTTAACCTGCCCGTCCGCGCTGAAGCTGCCGGACGTTTTCCGGTCCTTCAGGACCGCGCACTCTTGTTAGAAATATCACCCCTTATTCCTAACGGAAACGGTCCTCCGACTGCTTCAAAACCATCACTAGATCGTTCATAGATATAGGTTTTGTAACATAAGAATCTGCGGAAAGGTGGCGAACCTGCTCGTACCGCGCCGCGCCGAATCCAGTGTTCCGTTACCCTGCAAAACGCGAGAACCAATCAACTGCAGGGTAAAGCGGCCTCAATCCTAATCTTTACGGCGTGCGATCATCTGCCTCGCCGGCATTTGCCTGATCGAGCAGGTCCATAAACGTGCGCGCCGCGTCGCCGTCTTGCGGGTCCTTGAACGCCACATCGAGATTCGGCGCCGAACCCAGCATGTAGAGCAGCGACCACATGGCGAACCTGCGTCCCTTGTCGGTCTCAAGCCCAAACTCGACCCGCATGCGCTCGATCCCGCTGGCAAGCCCTTCGGGCGAAACCGCACCGAGATCATCGGTTCCGAAAAAGCGCCGCATCTGGTCGTCGAATTCCATGGCCCTGCTTCGACAAGGTTGAGCGGCCCGGTCAAGTTGGACGCACTCGGTCCCGCGCGACCTGCAGCCGCGCTCCTGCGGGTGCGGTGCTTTTCGCTTTGGGCCGCCGGCACTCTTGCCTCCGGCTCCGTCGCCGTCCCGCGCCCGTGCGATGCACCGGGCCACGCGCCGACTGACTTGCTCCGGCAAGGGGTCCGTCATTTGCAGGTGGGCCGCAACCGAGGCTGCGGCTAGGCAAGGGCTGAGTTTTGCGGTTAACCCCGAACACCCACATGGGGGTTCGGGGGCAAAACCGTAATCTCTCTCTCATTTCGGTGGCTGAGCGAAATCAGCATCGCCATAGCATGACGCCTGGGAGATTGGCGGCCGTCAAGGATCGCGGGTGCCCCCCGATTTTGGCTTGCTGCGGCTAGCGCCTTGCGAGCAAAAATCGGCTCCCCCCACGCCCGCGACACGCGGCAGCAGCGCGTGCGCGCCGCCGTCCCTGACTGCCTGACTCCGGCGTCCTTCCGATGGGCATCTTTCATCAGCGTGATGAGAGAAAATTCCTTTTGGAGGTTATCATGACGGACCGTTTCTCGAACTTCGCCGACCTTGCCGAACACTATGCGCGCGAAATCGCCACGCCCGACTACGCCCGGGCATTCATGGAGCAGACCGAGATGGCCAAGCTCTCGATCGAGCATGAGCCGAGCGCTGTCGAAATGCCCGACCCCGAGGTGGCGCAAGCGGCGATCGAGATGATGTTGGCAACGGTCTTCGACCTGTTCCGTGACACCCGGATGGAAGACTTCGCAAGCGAAGTCGCCTGGGGCGTGGCCAACAGCTTCCATGTCGTCGCCAAGCGCCTCGATGACCGCGAGGATGCGATGGCGAACCGGCTTCAGGAGAAGCTGCGCGAATACGATCCGAGCGAGGTCTATGCGACCGACCTTGAGGACCTGACCATGCAGGCCCGCAGCCTTGCCGAATGCCGCGATGCGATGGAGTGCATGCGTGACCATGCCGCACGGATTTACCTAGTCGAAACCGGTCGGCCCTTCTCGCCGGTGCGGGGCTCGCGGGTCTCGTCCAAGACCAATGCCTCGATGATCGAAGCGCGCGACTATCTCGCGGCACAGAAGGCGCAGCGGCGCGAACAGTTTGCACCCACCGGCCCCGTCGTGGTGTTTTCGGGCGGACAGCAGTTCACCGACATTGCCCTCGTTGAAGACTATCTCGATGCGATCCATGCCCGGGTCCCGTCAATGGCGCTGGCAACGACCGCCCAGAACAAGGGCGCGGACGTGATCGCGGCAGCCTGGGCATCGCGCCACAATGTGCCGGTTATCCTGTGCAGGCCCGATACCTCGCGGGGACCTTCGGCGCCCTATCAGCGCAACGCCCGCATGCTCGCCTTCAAGCCTGTCGAGGCGGTGGTGTGCAGCGGCGGCGGCATCCAGGCGAACCTTGCCGACCGGCTGCGTGAAGCCCGCGTTCCCTTGCACATCGTGCGCGATTCTTCGGTCCAGAACGAGGCTCCGGCGGCGCGGGCCAAAGCGGCAACGCAAGCTGAGCGGCCTGCAATGAAGCGCACGGCATGTGGCACCGTCAATGGCGATGAACTCCCGCCGTTCTGAGCGGGGCCTGCTCCGATTGCATCAACCAGAAGGGTGTCCAGCCTCACCGCTGGATGCCCTTCTTTTTTGTCGATCGGGACGCACACCTTGATGGCCCGGCTCGCTCGCTTCTTGCCCCGACAGTAACGGCCTGACGGCCTGCTGGCGCCGAAGCATCGTTACTGGCGATGCGGCAACCAGGAACGCCGCGAAGGCTTCGCATCGACCGGGCAGGCGCTGCCCGCGCGTGGACCACCGGGGTGCTGCCTAACAGGGTTAAACACTCTCGCAGACTTCCAAGCATGATGGCCGCCATTGGCCCGCGTCAAGAAGGGCGGTTCCCCCAATTTTTGCGCCTGAAGAAGGCGAAAAAATCGGCTCCCCCACCCCCGCTCGCGCGGCGGGCCGCGGGCGGCCCGTTCCTGACCCGGGCCAAGCTCGGCCATCCCGAAGGAGACCTCTTCAATTCCTTTGACAGGAGGCTCACATGAACGCACTTACCAAGTCCCTCGACATCCCGGCTTTTGACCCCATCAGCTATGACGCCGCGGTCCGCGCCGCGACTATCCGCGCCCAGCACAGCTTCTTCGACAGCCACGTGATCGAGAACGACGACGGTTCCTTCAGCGCCATCGACGAAGGCGACTACAACGCCCTGCCCCAGGACCTGATCGACCGGATCGTCCATTCCGTCCCGGGCATGATGGCCGACGACTTCGACGAAGCGAACATCGCCCGCGCCGCAAGCTTCATGAGCGTGGTGATGGATCCAGACTGGGACGCGGATTGCCCGTTCTGAAATGATCATCCGCCGCAGCGCCGGAGGGCACCGACAAGGGGCTCTCCGGCCCCCTTTTTTGCGTGTCCAGATAAAGCGCAGCCGAGGCATCGAGCCCCGGCTGCGCTGGTCTCTGCCGAGACCGGTTTCAGCTTGCCCGCAGGCGCTTCTCCGCTTCGTCCAGGCCGAGCTTTCCAAGAGCGGCGAAGAATGCTTCAACCCTCTCAAACGGAGCCTTGCCGAGTGCTGACTTCCTCAACAGTTCGGCCATGGCAACCTGCTCGCTTTCCCGCAGCTTCGCTTCGCGCGCTTCCAGTGCACTCCGCTCCTTTGCGATCGCCTGTCGTTCCGCTTCAAGACTTCCTTTCCTGGCCATGATGATACCTCGTGGGTTGGCGCTGAAACCTCCCGTGCGCGAGGATTCCAAGCAGCGCTGTTAGTGGCAAGCCCTGTGCCATCGGCCCTGCAAATAAATTGTGCTGCCCGTCCTGTAATCAGCGGCGTTTCTTGGCTCCAGGACAAGCGGTCAAGGCTCGACTCTATGCGCATCAAAGACCAGAAACCACCCACCAGACACATGGCATCGGATTGAGGGGAAGAGTTGCAGACCGTACACTGCGGTGCAGTTTTAAGAATGGCCAAAAGCAGTATGTTTACGCGCAATGCTTCTTGTATTCGGGTATATTACATGCTGGCCAGGAGCTTCTGAAGCGGCAGAACTACGCCATTTCGGGCGTAATACGATGTGATACGCCCCGCTGCCTGCGACCTTTCGCTTGCCACCCTCTTTGCGATAGCCTAAATTCTCCCTCGCGCAATTCCCGCCAGGCCCTTTTCGAAGGGGTTGGCGATGACAGATACGGTTCTGATTTCGGTGCGGTTGCCGCAGCCGATTGCCGAAGCGGCCAAGGCCGCTGCCGAAGCGCAAAAGACCTCCCGCTCCAATCTCGTGCGAATCGCGCTTGAACATTTTCTCGATGGCGTCGCGGGCGCTTCCGAACTCGACCGGCGGCGGCAATTCTCGCTCGAGTATCTCTTCCTCGCGCTCGACCTCATTATCCAGCGCCAATATACCGATGTGCACGGCGAACTTCTCGCCGAAGCCGAGGCCCGGATGGAGGCGCTTTGTGGCGCGGCCTGACACCTGGTCCGACCGCCGCCGCCCGGGCAAGCTGCAGCATCATTCGGCGCGCGGCAACATGCCGCGCAATGCCGGCGACTTCACCCGCGGCTCGCAGCTCATCACCCATGAATTCCTGATGTGGTTCGCGTCGGCACGGCTTCCGTTTCTGGTCTGGTTCTTCACCTTCCTCGGCGTGCTTTCGGTGGTCCTGGCGCTGCGGCTTGAGAGCCAAGAAGTGCAGATGATCGGCATGCGCATCTATGCCGCCGGATGGCAGTTCATGGAGTTCTCCGATGCCAAGGTGATCAACCTCACCCTGCCATCGGGAGAGGTCGTTCCCGCCCCCATCGGCATGGTTGCTTCGCACCCCGATGTCGCTGTTGCCTGGGAGCGGATGATGCGCGCGATACGGGGTTCGTTGTTCATCTCGCTTTTCGTCGCCGTGCCGCTTTCGATCTGGTTCGTCGACTTCTCCCGGCGGCGCGGAAAGTCGATCCTCGAAGAGCGTCACCAGCGCGGCGCCATGCTTGTCGATGCTGCCGATCTTGCATCCGTCATCACCGATCACAACCGCGCCGCACTCGCCTAGGAAGTCGCCGAACGCTTGCCGGGAAGGACCATGGACGAGGTGCTGGCGATGCCGTTGGCGACGCGCAAGGCAGCAGGCATCCATCATGCCTATTCGCTCGCCGGTGTGCCCTTCCCCTGGCGCACCGAACAGGCGCACACGATGATGATCGGATCGACCGGAACCGGCAAGACGACGCAGATGCGCGCGCTGATCGCGCAGATGCGCAAACGCCGCGACCGGGCCGTCGTCTTCGATCTCACCGGCGCCTATGTCGAGGCCTTCTACAACCCCGAGACGGACACGATTCTCAATCCCATGGACGAGCGCTGCCCGTCCTGGTCGGTGTTTGCCGAAGCGAAGAACCATGCAGACTTTACCGGCATTGCCGCGGCCCTCCTGCCCGCCGATGGCGGCGGGGCCGAACCCTTCTGGATGCTGGCGGCGCGCACGCTCTTTGTCGAGACCTGCATGCGCCTGATCAAGCTCGGCAAGGCGACCAACCAGGCACTGGCAAGCCGGCTGATGATGGCCGACCTCAAGGAGGTCCACAAGCTGCTCGAGAATACCGTCGCCGACCCGCTGACCGCGCCCGAAGCAGCCAAGATGGCCGAATCGATCCGGGCGGTATTCAACACCAATGCGCAGGCGCTGCGCTTCCTTCCCGAGGGGAAGGAGCCCTTCTCGATTTGCGACTGGATCCGCGCCTCAGATCAGCCCGGATCGATCCTGTTCATCACCTCATCGCACAATGAACTGGTGCTCAATCGCGCGCTGCTCTCGCTCTGGATGAACCTTGCGGTACACACGCTGATGCGCCTGCCGCGCACGCGCGACTTGCGCACCTGGTTCTTCTTCGACGAGGTTCACGCGCTCCACCGCCTGCCAGCCATCGAGGACGGGCTGCAGACCGCGCGCGGGTTCGGCGGAGCCTTCGTGCTGGGCATCCACAGCTTCGCCAAGCTTGCCGAAACCTATGGCAAGGAAGGCGCGCAGAACCTGGCTTCGCTCGCGCGCACCAAGCTCATCCTTGCCGCCGCCGATCGCGATACCGCCGAGCATTGTTCGGATTTCATCGGCCACCGCGAAGTGCGCATGATGGATGAGGCATACAGCTACGGCTATTCGAACATTCGCGATGCCGCGACGATCACCCCGCGAAGCGAAGTCCAGCCCCTGGTGCTGCCCGACGACATCATGAAGCTTCCGTCGTTGCGCGGCTTTCTGGTCTTTCCCGAAGGCTTCGATGCCGCGCGGATCAGGCTTTCCTGGAAGGACTACCCGAGTGTCGCCGAAGGCTATGTCCTGCGCGAGAATGTCGAGCCGATCGAATTTGCTGAAGAGGCTGACGAGGAGGATCAGGGCGATCCGGATACAGGCGGGCGCGAGACCCGCGATGCGCCCGCGCCCGAGCCGGAGATGGAGCCGGACGACGACCGGGAGTCTGCTCTTGAGGCATCCGCGGACGAAGACGAACCGGCCCAGCTAGGGAGCCAGGACAGTGGCGACAATCCACCTGTCGCCAGCAGCCTGTCGCGCGCGATGAGCTATCGTCCGGGTATGCCCGAAGCCGAACCGTCTGCCATGCAGCGCGCCGATGAAACTGCCTCTCGCCCTCACGTGAACGCGAAGGCAGTTGGCAAGGGCAAGCAAGTCTCGCAAACGACGCGCGAGCTCTCCGAAGCGCTCGAACCCGAACGCGGAATCGAGCGCACCGCAGCCGGTCCAGGCGAAGCCCAATTGCCCGGACTCGATGCCGATGACGGCATCGGGATGTAACGGCGATGCATTCGATCGCACCGGTTCGGTCCGCAGGCGGCGCAGCCGACTATTTCGCGAACGACAATTACTACACGGCTGAAGAGAACGCGGAAGCCGGGGTCTGGGGCGGCGAAGGTGCGCGGCTGCTTGGGCTGGAAGGCGACGTGGGTCGGGATGCGTTCGAAGCGGTGCTCGGCGGCAAGCTGCCCAGTGGCGAGATGGTGGGGCAGGTCGAGGGGCGCAGGCTGGGTCTCGATCTCACCTTTTCGATGCCCAAGTCCGCATCGATCCTGGCGCTGGTAACTGGCGACAAGCGCATCCTCGATGCACATCTTGTCGCAGTCAAATCGACCATGAGCCAGCTTGTCGAAAAGCGCCTTGCCGAAGCGCGCAACTACGAGCGCAACCGCAATGGCGAACCCGAAAAGACCGGCAATCTCGTCTATGCCCTGTTCGCTCACGACACGAGCCGCGCGCTCGATCCGCAAGGCCATGTCCACGCCGTCGTCGCCAACCTGACGCGCGATCTGAAGGGCAACTGGAAGGCGCTGTGGAACGGCGAGATCTGGAAGAACAACACCACCATCGGGCAGTTCTACCACGCCGCGTTTCGCGCCCGGTTGCAGAGGCTGGGATACGAGACCGAGGCGTCTGGCAAGCATGGGGCCTTCGAGATCAAGGGGGTGCCCAAAGAGGTCATCAAGGCCTTCTCCACGCGCACTGCCGAGATCGAGGCGAAGATCGCGGAGACCGGCGCCACGAGGCTCGCCACCAAGAAACAGATCACGCTTTACACCCGCGATCCCAAGCTCGATGTCGCCGACCGACAAGCGCTGGTCGAAGGCTGGCAGGCGCGTGCGGCGGAACTGGGGTTCGATGGCAAGGCGCTGGTTGCCGAAGCGCAGGAACGCGCTGCAACGCAGGCTCGCCCCACCATGCGCGAGACTGCAAGCCAGGCCTTTGCCGAAGTCACGACACGCATATCGGCTGCTCTAAGACTGCCTAGCGATCTCGCCGCATCCGGACCCGCGGCGCTGTTCCTTTCGGCAGAGACGATCAAGGCGCAGCATGCGACCGCTTCGGCGATCCGGCATCTCTCCGAACGCGAGGCGGCGTTCAGTCCGCATGCGATCCTTTCCGCTGCGCTGGGCTTCCAGATCAGGGGGCTAGAAGGCGAGGCGGTGATCGAGCGTATCGGGCAGCTGATCGAGAGCGGTCAGCTCATTCCCGGAAAGTCCGACCGTCTCGACGGGCATTTTGATCTCGTGACAACACCCGAGGCGCTGGCGCGCGAGCAGCAGATTCTCGACCGCATCGATGCCGGTGCCGGAAATGGCCGCGCGTTCATGGCGCCCGACGTGGCGGTCGAACGCTTGCAGCAGGCCGCGCGCGAACTGGGACGCGAACGCGCAGGGGCCGAGGACTGGCAACTCAATGCCGGGCAGCTGTCGGCAGGCGTCGCGGTCCTGTCGGGCGAGGACCGGTTTCTCAACATCCAGGGCGTGGCTGGCGCGGGCAAGTCGACCCTGCTTGGCGCGGTAGCGAAGGTGCTGGCCGAAGACGGCGTGCGCCTCGTTGGCCTTGCCTTCCAGAACAAGATGGTTGCTGACCTGCGCGGCGGCGGCAGTCAGGCGATGTCGGTCGACGAGATGCAGGCGGCCGGGATCGAGGCCTATACCATCGCGCGGTTCGTCAGCACTTATGGCTCGGCCGCAGCGCGCGGGGAAGGCGAGCGGTTCGAGGCGGCGAAGGCTGAGCTCAGGGACACCGTCGTTGTCACCGACGAGTCCTCGATGGTCTCCTCGCGCGACATGCTTTCGGTCATCGCGATCGCCGAGCGGCTCGATCTCGCCAAGGCGCCGTTCATGGGCGACCGTCAGCAATTGTCGGCGATCGAACAGGGCAAAATGTTCGCGGTCTCGCAAAGCGCGGGCCACGCAACCGTGCGGATGGACGAAAATATCCGCCAGAAGAACTCGCCGCTGCTGCTCGCGGTCGCGGGATTGTCGAACGAAGGTCATGCCAGCCTTGCGCTCGACCTCCTGGCTTCGCACGGCAAGGTCACCGAAGCGGGCAAGGACCATGTCGCGGCGGCAGCCGATCTCTGGCTCTCCCTGCCGCCCGATCGGCGCGGGCAGACCGCGATCTTTACCGCCGGGCGCGACGATCGCGCGCAGATCAATGCGCTGGTCCAGGCCGGCTTGCTGCGTGAGGGCACGCTCAAAGGCGAAGGCGTGGCGCTCAAGGTGCTGCAAAGCGCCAACACCACCCGCGAAGAAATGCGCTTTGCGTCGACCTATCGCGCTGGTCAGGTGCTCGAAGCGCGCATGGAGGTGCGCGAACTGGGGCTGGGCAAGGGCGAATACACTGTCCGCGATGTGCGCCGCGACGGCAAGGTCATGCTCGAGCGCGAAGGCCGCACAAAACTCATCGATCCCGACCGGCTCGATCCGCAGCACCGTTTCGACCGGCTCGGGCTCTACGAACAGAAGGATCTGCGCCTGCACGACGGCGATACCGTGTTCTGGCGCGACAAGGACGCTAGCCGCGATATTGCCAAGTCGACCTATGCCACGGTGCTGGCAACATCGAAGGATGCGGTCACGCTGGAGCTTTCCGACAGGCGGCAGGTCACCCTGCCCGCCGGCGACCCGATGCTGCGTCGGCTTGACCTGGGCTATGCTCTCAATGCCCATATGGCGCAGGGCGTGACTATTGCGCGGGCGATCGAGGTCATATCCTCAAGCCAGCGCAACCTTGCCACCCAGCGCACGCAGAACGTGCTCAACACGCGTGCCACTGACGACATGCATGTGGTCACCAACGACCTTGCCGCGCTCAAGTTTCAGCTCGACCGCACGCCGGGTAACAAGACCTCGGCGCTCGAAGCGACCGGCCGGATCGAGGTGGACAAGCCGCCCGCGAACCCGACCGATGCGCGCCAAGTGCCAGACCTGAAGATGAGTCCGGAGCTCAGGGCCAAGCTCGATGCGGTGCTTGGTCCCCGGCCCGAAGCGCAAGTGCGCCAGCTTCCCGTTCCGGAAAAGTCGCTGGGGCTCGACCTGTGAGTGGCGCCCCTGCCCCAAATCTATCCACCTGCCAAGGAGACCCAACTCATGTCCTATGACCACCAGGAAATCGGTGATTTTGCCAGCGAAGCCGATGCGCGCGACTGGGCCGAGCGCAACGGCCTCGAACTGCGCGACCTGCACCTGCGCGCCCGCGGTGAGGGCAGTGTGACGCTCAGTGTACGCCGTTCTGCGCTTGGCGATACGGCGCCAAGCGACCTCTCCTATGGGCGGCGCACCGGGTTTTTCTGATGCGCGCCTATTCCCGCTTCCCTTTCCGCCGGGCTGGCCTTGCGCCGTGCCTGACCGGAACGGCGCGGTCCGGGCCGCCTCCCACCGGGCCGCGCCGAACAGGCGATGGAGAAAACCGTGCAATGTTCGTTTTAGATCGCATGGGGTGTGCCTCGCTCGTTTCGTTCAAAGGGTGGTGTCGATGGTGCTTCAGCCCTAGAAGAGCCGTGACTCGCCGTATCCGGGCGCCCGTCATTCTCCATTCGCTATGAACAAGACCATGCACCAACCGAACTCGCGCGCCGCCAATGTCCATGTGGGAATGATCGAAGCTTCACCGCGCGGCCCGCTCTTGCGCGATGATGAGGGTGTCATCTGGCGCCTCGGGTTCGTTGACGATCAGGTGCCCGAAGACCTCGAAGGCAGAGTGAGCATTCGCGGAAAGGTTGTCGATCTCGACCGTATTGAGGTTGAGTACTGGGAACGAATTGCCGGGGCCTGCTGAACCTAGCGTGCCATCTTCAGCGCATGCGCGCTGCGGGAGGAGGATGGAGCGTCAAGGGCGTGGGGCGCAGAATTGCCCTGCCATGCGATTGAAAATCGAGCCCGTTTGGGCTATCCAAGCAGGGATAAGGAAGACCCTGCCATGGACCATGATCGCTACGGACTTGATGGACACCCAATCTATCCCCGCCCGGGTCATTTCGACCATGTGACCGGGCAACCGCTCCCGACATTTGGCGGCTCGAACGGTCGCACAGCTGGCCCTCTCTCGATCGCCCTCGCTGTACTCATGTGCATCGTGGCGGTCTTCTTGGCATATATGTCGAACCTGATTGGCTGACCTGCCTTAGTTTTTCCGCCTGGCCACATGCAGGTGGTCGCGCGCCGGATTGTCGGGGAACCGCTCGAAGTCGACGGCATAGGATGGGCCAAGACGCTCTCGCACGCGGGCAGCCCATTGCGCACCCTGTTGGTCGGAGATGTTGTTTCCCCTGAAGTCGAGCGCGCGATTGGCATAATGCGCAGACCCGGAGACATGCTGGCTGCTGTCGTTCCCTGAGGTCACCACTGGCTTTGGCAGGCCAAGCGCCCTCGCCTCTTCAGCGACCGCGCCCATCGCCGGGACCAGCGATCCATCCATCCGGTCGAGCCGCACACCACGCTTGATGCCAAGTCCGAGCTCGCGTGCCATGGCGGCTCCATCGACCGGCCCAGCAAAGTCCTGCGTGATCAGCCTGCTCTCGCTCAGACTTCCTGATGGCAGCGGCACGCCAGAGGGCGTACCAAGATCTGCAGCCGAACCCAGAGTGCCCTGCCCCGCAATCTTCGCGACATCGGCCAGTTCGTCGATCCGGCGGCTGCGCAAGTCGCTCATCAGGTCGTCCATGATGAAGCTGATCGCCTGGTCGCGCCGGGCGATATCGCGGTAGTCGAGGCGCGGATTGGAGATGTCGGGCAAGTGCCATTCGGGATGTTCGCGCTGCAGCGTCTCGTAGCGCTCCTGGATGAGGTTCGACATATCGCTTGAGACCTGAAATCCGTGGCTCTCCGCATAGCTGGCTTCCGACATCATGCGGCCCCCGATCTCGCGGTAGCGCGCAGCGGCAGCGCGACGTTCCTCGGCTTCGGCAACCCGCCAGTCGGTTCCGCCACTGCTGGTGTGCGACTGGCTCGCATCGGAGTATTCCGAGTCCTGGCTGTAGGTCCCGCTCGATTGCACATCGCCCGCATTGCCGCTGATCACGACCCGGCTACCAACATCCTCGGACTTGTCGGTGCCACGGGTGACCTGATTGGTGGCCGAGCGTTCAGTTCCGGCGCTCGCGCTATCGCCAGTCTCCTTGCGACCAGACAGGGCTGCAGACAATGAACCTGCAAGTCCACTTCCGGCGGCGTCCTGCATAGGCGTTCCGATCGTACCGGTTCCGGTCAGGGAGACACTCGAACCGAACACCCGGTTGGCAAAATCGCTATTTGAACGACTATTCCCCTGCCGCAGGATCAGGTCATCGTTGGTGACCTCGCGGGTCGACTTGCCCGACGAGCCTTCGATGAGGACATTGCCGCCGACATTGTGGGTGTCGGAGGCGCGCGAGCCGCTTTCACTGCGGCTGCCCCTGACCTGGCTCGATGCGGCAACCTCGCTGCCGAACCGCCCGCGCGAGCTCGACCAGGTCGTCGATGTGCCGTTCTCGATGCGGTCTGCCTCATTGAGATACCACTGGCCCTGATTGCGCAAGTCGCTGGCGTAGCCGCGCGTCATCGTCGCCTTGAACGGCAGCTGTGAAATCGCGCCGCTCGCATCGATCACCGAATGCGC
Organism: Croceicoccus naphthovorans; assembly: GCF_001028705.1. Lineage (NCBI taxonomy): Bacteria > Pseudomonadati > Pseudomonadota > Alphaproteobacteria > Sphingomonadales > Erythrobacteraceae > Croceicoccus > Croceicoccus naphthovorans. Next base: position 22,825 of record NZ_CP011771.1, read on the forward strand.
ATCGCCATAGGTGCGGTACATGCGCCCGTCATCGCCGCGCAGGCTCGCCTGCGGTGCGCCTGCCATGAGATTGGGGGCAAGGTTCCACTGCGCCATTTGCCGGTTTTCGGCATTGAGGTTGCCGTAGCTGACATCGCCGAACGCATAATTGCCGGTGGTGCGCTCAACTGCGGCGGCATCGGCCGCGCCCTGCGCCGGTGACAGCAGCGCTCCCATGTTGTGCGCGACCGACAATGTGCCGCGCATGACCATCAGCGCGAGGACCGGCACCGACATCATCAGGAACCCGGCCATCGTCGCCACGTCCTGGTTTACCGCATCGATACCGGCCCAAGTGACAAGGCTGACTCCGCCCGCAGTGCTGGCGGCGGTCTGGCTGGCAAGCCGGTCCATGATGAACATGTGGATGAGGACGTAGATCGGTCCCCAGGCGGCGAGGTAGAAGAAGCCGGCGAAGTAGCCCTTGAGCGTCGCGATGCCGCTTTTCGGGAACAGCAGGAGCGGGAAGACGATCGGGAAGAGCGCGTAGAACACGACCGTCAGCACGACGTTCAGCACCGGAATCCAGATCAGCCCCTGCTCGGCCGTGGTGGTCATGGCGTTGCGGGTCTGGGCATCGGCGCGCTGGAGTGCGAAGGAATCGCTGTCGGCATTGCCGAAGTCGAGCTGGGCGGCCTCGAAGGCATCGACCACGCTCTTCTGCTTGAGGAACTGGTTCCGGCCCATGGCGGTGCCGGTGAGCAGCTGCGAAATCACCGGCACGTCGGCGGCGAGCTTCGCCCCGGCGGCGACCTGGCTGAGCTTGGGGTACATGGTGTGCGCAAAGGGCAGTGCATAGGCATTGATCTCGGCGTCCCACTGCGCGTCGATCAGCGCCCAGGCCTCGGCACAGGTCTTGCCCTCGATATCGACCGAACCGGTGCCGGTATCGGTCAGGTACTTCATGCCGCGGTTGGTCGCGGCACCCGCCCCAAGGTCGGCCCAGAGATCGGTGGATTCGCTGAGCAGCTTCAGACTCTTGGTGCCCAAGAGGATGTCGTAATAGGCGCATTGCTTGAGGTACCCGTCGAGGTTCGCCTTGAAGACGGGATTGCGGATCTCGAAGCCGCGCACCTTGTCCCACATCCGCGCGCCGTAGACGAAGCCGCCGTTCGAGTAGTTGAGCGCGGCGGGCATGACGAAGACCGTCTCGGCGGTGCGGGTGAAATAGTCGCTCACCTGGCTGGTGAACGAGGCCATCACACCGAGCCCGATCGGCACGTTGGCGACCGTGGCGGGGGCAAGGCCGGGATTGACGCGGTCGGTGACCTTGACGGTGACCGTCGGCACCATGAGCACGAGGTAGATCAGCGTCGACTGGATGAACCAGCGAAGCCACGCGCGCCAGTCGAGATCCATCGCGGTGACGAGCAGCGCGTAAATCAGCCCCATCACCATGACGACGCGGATCAGCGACTTGAATCCGCCCGAGCCGGTCCAGGCGGCGATGGCGTTGAAGGTGTTGACGAGATATTCGCCGCCGCCGACCGTGAAGACCTCGAGCATCGTGCGGTTCCCGCCCCTACTGGACTTGGCTGTTGAGCGTGCGCGAGAAGCGCAGCGCCGCCGACATCTGCGGGCTCAATTGCGTGCGCAACGTCTTTTCGAGCATCTGCGTGCGCTGAATGAGCGCAAAGGTCTGGTCGAAGCGCTGCGAGGTGCGCGCGGCAAGCCCCAGGAAGTTGCGCCGGGTCTCGTAAAGCCCCTCGCGCCATTCGCGTAAGGAATCCGCGTCCGCCCCGTTGAAGTCCGAGCGCGCGTTCACTGCCATGTCGATGAAGCGCATGGTCATGGTGGTGACGAGGTCGACCGCGACGATTTCGGAAAGGTCGTTGATCTCCTGCGCGGAGATGCCGAACTCGGCCGCCGCGCTCACCGTGATGATCTTGTAGACCGGTACGCTCGCCATGCCGAGGAGCTGGACCTCGGCCGGGGTGAGCGATGCACCGGGATCGCGGACCTTGAGGGCCATGCTTTCGATCAGCGCGCGGACCTTGGCCTTCAGCGCCACATTGGGGCCGATCACCAGCGAGGTTTCGACTGGTGCCATGCATTTGGCCGTGTCCGATCCGCAGGACCAGACCTTGTGCGGCGCGGCCGAGGTGCCATCGAGCATGGCGCTGATCAGCGCCGAATCGGCCGGGCCGATGAACTGCACGCGCGGTTTGCCGCCGGTGCCATTCGGATCATAGATCACTGTTCCCACCAGCGTCATCAGGAACTCGCGGAACTGGGTGTCGAAGCCGCCATACTTCTTGCCGAGCGCTTCCCAGGTGTAATTGTTGGGCATCCCGGCCTGTTCCTTCATGTCGGGGTCGGAATTCGCGCCTTTCAGGGCCTCGCGCTGCCCGCCATTGTTGCACTGCTGGCGCGCCTTGGCCCAGTCGGCGACCGCGCCCTGGCTGTTGGCGATCGCCTCGCAGATGACCGAGGAGGCTGTGTCGGATGTCGGCCACAAGCCGCCGACCAGCGCCTGTGCGGTCTCGCAGGACGAGATGTTCATCTGGTTCATCTGCTGCACCTTCTGGGCAAGCTCATCCATGACCTTGCCGATCTCGGGCGAGATCGTGTCGATCGCGAGCTTGAAGGCGAAGCCGAGCGCATTGTTCGCCGTGGCTTTGAGCATCGCCACCAGCTCGGCGGTGTTGATGAACGAGAACGAGCCGGCGAAGAGGTCGATGCCGCCGCAGCCGGCGCGCGCGTGCGGCAGCTGGATGTTGAAGGGCTGGATGTTCTTCTGCGGGAAACGCGACCACATGGCGCCGCCCGAGTAGTAGCCCGCCGACTGTCCCTGGTAGGCCGAAGGGCCGGTGACATTGGCCTGCGCGCCCATGTCAGACATGAAGTTCTGCATCTCGCCCTCGACGCCCGCGAGGGCGGGCGTGGGGGCAGCGAGCACGACCGCAGCAGCGAGCACGGCGGTCAAGGCCTTGCGCGAGGCGCCGGCGAGGCGGCGGGTGAGCGGGCCGCCCATCAGAAGTCGCTCCCGGGCTGAACCTGGGTCAGCTGGAACACGCGGTCCATGATCTCGTCCTGGCTGAGGATGCCGTAACCGATCGGCATCGGTTGCTTGGTGACAGAGTCGAACAGGACCAGCGCGGGCACCTGGCGATCGGTGCCGAGCCCGAGCCGTTCGTATTGCCCGGCATCGACGACATAGTTCGGGAAAGTCGCGGTCGGGCCGCCGTCCATCGACACCGCGAGGACGGCGAGCCCGTACCTGTCGCTGACGGCTTTGAGGATCGGGGCGAAGATATCGCAGGCACCGCAGCTCGAGGCGTAGAAATAGAACACCCCGTAGCGCCCGGAAAGCTTCGCCATGGCAAGGTCGCGGTCGGTCTTGCGCTGGTCGATCCAGGCACGCTTGCCGAGCGTCGAGACCGGGCGCTGCAGCGTATAGTCGAGCCCCGGATCCTGCCACAGGGCGCGCTGCCAGACATCGGCGAACAGCGAGGAACGGTCGAGCTGCTCACGCTGGAAGCGGACATAGGCGGTGACGTTCTCGGCGCTCGGATCTAGGATGGCGCGCGCCTTCAGCTCCTCGAGATTGGCCGAGATCGCCGCGAGCTGGCTGCGCGCCGAGGCAGCAGGACCTGCTGCCGCTCGCGGCGCTTCTTTGGGCCGCTCGCAGTAGAACCAGGTCCCGAGCCTGCGCTCCTTGCAGTAGAGCACGTCTTCCTGCTGCTCGACTTCGACACCGTCGCCGTGCGGGTCAGCCGCAAGCGCCAAAGTGCTGGGTGCGGCCAGAAGTGCGGCCAGCGCCGTGAGCGAAGTTCGGGGACGCAGGATCATGATCAGGACCTTTCAAACTCTGCTGCGCAGCTTCGGGCAGCTGCGTCATCGAGGTGAATGACGCCGCTTCCCAACATGCGCGTGTAGGCAATGTGGCAGCTGCGTATGATCCTGGTCCCATCGCTGCTGATCGTGTAAATTCCCTCATCCAGGCGCGCCCAGCCCAGTCCGGCCACCGTGTGCAGAGCGCGGTCGAGGCCACCGGGCGGCAGCGGCGTGTCGAGCCAGGTCGATGCCTCGCGCGCGACCTCGGAAGAGGTCGCAGGGCTGCGGCGGCTCAAGGCCATGACGACGAAAAACTCGGACAGGCTCGTGTGGGCCCAGAGCCGGTGGCCGTCGACTTCGAACGCCAGCACGTCGCCGGGAGGCCGTTTCTGGAATTTCCTTGTCATGACGTGCTCCTCATGGCTTGTGCGCCGCATAGTAGTCGGCGATCTTCTGCTGGATCTGGACCAGGGCGGCGGCCTCGTCGGGGAGCTTCGCGGCTTCCATGAAGTCCGCGTAGACTTCGGAAAAATCCATCACCGACAGGTCGAGCTGCTGGAACTCGAAGATCGAAAATCCCTCGCAGGTCTCGGTCTTGGGCTTGCCCCAGGGCTTGCCGATCTGCGGGCGGCCCTGCTCCTGAAGGATGCGGCTGATCTTGGACTGGAAGCAGCAGTAGACGTCCTTCTTGGTGACACAGATGCCAAGGAAGCTCGACGAGCAGTAGGTCCCGGCCTTGTGGCACAGGCCCGCATCGTCCTTCTCGTCGAGGAGCTTCTCGGCCGAGGAGCAGAGCCAAGGGGTGAGCAGCGGCACGCCCTTGCCCGAGCAGCAGTTCGAAAGGCCGAAGATTTTGTGCGAGCAGCTTTCGCGCGTCCCCCTGAACAGCGTGAGCGCGGCCTCGTCGAACTCGGCATTGGCCTGGCCGAGTGCATTGAGCGCAACCACGGCATCCTTGAACTCGTCGGAGGCCTCGCGCTCCACCGCTTCGCACTCGCCGTTCACGCAGTAGACGTCGCCGCCGCAGATGTACTGCGCGGGCTCCTCGCTGGTGCCCGGGATCGGACAGGAATAGACCCGCTCGCTGACCGCGCAGGAGCCATCGGCTGAGGGCGGATCGTCCAGGCAGACCTCGCGCGCAAGCGAGCAGCCCGCCTGGGCCTCGAGCGCGCCGCAGTCGTTGCCGCCGCCGACCACGTTTTGGCACAGGTACGTCCGCGTCGTCTCCCAGCATGGGCGGGTCACCGCCACGCCGCCGATGACCCTGGTTTCATTGGGCGCGGTGCAGATTTCCGAGGACAGCGTGCAGCTGGCCGGATCGCTGCTGCAGGCGCTGTCGGTCCACACCTGCGTGAACCATTTCGAAACCGCGCTCTCCGCCGTCATTCCGGCGACATTCGACGAGCAGAGATAGACCTCCTCGGGCGCGGCGGGCTCGATGCAGGTCAGGTATCCGCCGCCGCCGAAGGGATCGCCGATGAAATCCCAGGTCTTGCACAGGACGCGCTCCGCAAGCCCGGCCGCCGCCGCGCTCGTGCGCGTGCAGGTCGTGTCCGAGGCAATCGATCCGCATTGCTGAAGCCCCGTCACGTATTGCAGCGGCATGCCGGTAACGGGATCGAAGGTCAGGGCATCGATCATGCCTTGGGCATTGCAGCGATAGGCGTTGCTCACGACCGCGAAGGCATCGGCGGGCGGCGGCTTGGGCAGCGCGGCGATCAAATAGGCGTTGGGATCGCTGACGGCGGTATCGCAGTCGTAATAGTCGACCGTGAGGTTGTAGTCCGGCACCGGATAGGTCGCGGTCCTGCGGCACTGGCCGCTTCCAGCAAGCGCGGTGCAGCCGTCGAACCCCGGCGCGATCACGCAGACATACTGGTAGAGCATGTCATTCCACTCCGCGACCGAGAGGCTGCTGGTGCAGGTCCGGGGTTGCTCGACAACCTGCGAGCCAACATGGCAGGTCCATTCCGCGGTGTTGGCTGCGCCCGAACCGGGCGGGAGCGGCACGCAGTCGCCGGTCGAACCATCGGCGCTCATGCCATCGAGATAGGCATCGGGATCGGCTTCGATCGCAGTGGCGCGGGCAAGGTCGCTGCGCGTTACATCGACCGTCGGCCGGGTGGTAGAGTTGGCAGTCTGGTAAGCTTCGCTGTTCCAGCCCGCCACCGCGCCGTCGGTCTGCAGCGCTTCCGGATTGGTGTAATAGCTCGTCTGGCCCGGATAGCTCTCCTGATAGCCCGGGACCTGGCCTGCGGCGCCCGCCTCCTGGGTCAGCCCCTGGTAGGCTCCCCGCAGCGCGGCGCCGGTGCTCCTCGCCTCGGCCTTGGCTTCCTCCGCGCTCATGGCGTTTGACGCGGAAGGTGGCGGGGGTGTGGGTGCTGGCAGGACGGGATCGACGTCGGGCGGCAGGACCGGCAGCTCTTCGACCAGATCATCGGGCGGCGGGATATAGACCTGCGCGTGGGCCGGGTGCGAGGCGAGCGCGAGTAGCAGGCAGGGGAGAGCAAGGCGCGCGAACCGGCCCGCCCTGCCCCTTGCCATCCGTGATCCCGCTCCCGTCATGTCAGCTGCCCTTGCGCAGCTCGGCGAGCGCCACCCGGGCGACGCCGGCACCGGGTCCGCGGCTTGTCGCAAAGCGCTCGAGCGCATATTCGACCGTGACATTGCCGGTCATGCGGTCGTGGTCGGGAACCATGCTGGTGCAGTCGAACCCGTCGCAGAGCTCGTAGGCGCGTCCCGTCACCACGAAGGTCGGCGCGGCGGTGACGGCAAAGGCGCGAAACAGCCGCGGGTCGATCGCGATATGGGCTTCCTGGCGCTCGTCGGTGACGACGCGCTTGAGGCCTTCGGCAAAGGCCTTCGTGCTGTTTTGCGGGAAACCGCGGAAGACGACCACGCCCCCGGCCTGGGTGGTGTCGCGGATCAGGCGGGAGAGCGAAGCCTGCGGCATCGAGAGGCTGGCGAACACCGTGAACAGCGGCCCCTCGCCCATCGGCGCCTGACTGTTGGCGGCCGCACCGGCCAGGATCTCGTCGAAATCGACCGGGCCTTTCGGACCCTGCGGCAGGCTCGCGGGATCGAGCGAGCCTGCCGCCGCGAGCCCGGCATCGCGCAGCTCTTCGGCCTCGGCCTGGTGTGCCTCGCCGCGATGGGCCACGGCGTCGACCAGGGCCTGCGCTTCCCTCACCTGTTCGCTCCCCCGCGCCTTGATCGCGGCCAGATCGAGGTCCTCGACCGACTGCGCGGCACTCTGGGCGAGCGCTGCCGAGACAGCCGCCAGTGCTACAAGGCTGGCGGCAGCACGCGCGCGGGCGCGGGTAAGATGGCGGCGCATGGCGGCTAACCTCTTCACAGTAGAGTCAGACGTGGGCGCTGTGGGGTGTCTCCACCGCCAGTTTCCCACGCCTGCTCTCCGAACCGGACTTGCACCTTTCGTTGTGCATCCGGCTCTCCAGAAGCCTTGGCGAACTCGGGTTTCCTCATCCATTTGAGATCGAACCTTCGAACGGGCACGTAGCTCATCAAGAATTGCTCCGTGCCGCCTTCGGCCCAGACCGAGTTGCCCGGATGGGCGACGCTCGGCCTGCGCCATGATGCGATTTTCCTTCCCGGAACACGTTTGTGTTTGGCCCGCAGCCACAGCCAGAGGCGCTGACGCACATGCCAGTCGAGACTGGTAAGGATGCGCTTGGCCCCCACGCAGTAGCGGTAGTAGGCGGACCATCCGCGAAGGTATGGGTTGAGTTCCTGAAGCATGGCCGTGAGCGAACGCCTAAGCGTCTGCCGTCGGGCCATTTGATTTATCCGTATGCGGAAGCCGTTTATCGGCTCACGCGGGATTTCGATTCGGGCATGAAGCCCGAACCGCTTGTCCCATTTGAGCCGCACGCGGCATCCCAAGAACCGACAGCCCTTGGTCAGCGCAGTGATGCGCGTCTTTTCGGGCGAGAGCGTCAGACCCATCGTCTCGTGCAAGTAGGTCGCCAGCGCCTGCTTTTCGGCAAGAGCGTCAGCTTCCGTCCCCGACACGAAGATCAGGAAGTCGTCAGCATAGCGGACAGGGTAGAAGACCGTTCGACCGGCCTTCCGGTCCTTGTCACGCCTGATCGCCGCGAGCCTGATCCCATCGGATTTCAGCTCCGGGCTTTCGGGGCGGCACACCCAGTCCCGATACCGTTCCTCGATTACGCTCAGCGCAATGTTGGCCAGTAGTGGGGAGAGCACGCCTCCCTGCGGCGTGCCGGTGTCGGTGGGGCTGTACGTGACATGCTCCAAGACCCCGGCCTTGAGGAACTGCACGATCAACCGGTTCACCTTGAGGTCCGCGACGCCGTGGCGCACGCGTTCCATCAGGGGGTGATGACCGATGTTGTCGAAGCAGGCCTCAATGTCGCCTTCGATTACCCATTGGTACGGCGCATTGTGTCGGTAGCCATCAGCCGCAGGCTTGCCCCGCGACTGGATAGTCACACGGATATGTTCGAGGCAGGCCTGACTGCCGCGTCCGGGCCGGAACCCGTATGAGACTGGCCAGAACCGAGCCTCGAAGATCGGCTCCAGTATTTGTTTGACCGCGCACTGCACCACGCGATCCTTGACCGTAGGGATACCGAGGGGTCGGAACTTCGCCGGTTTGCCCGGCTTTGGAATCCACTTCCTTCGTGCAGGAGACGGACGATACTCGCCCGCCCGGAGTTCCTCGCGGAGCTCTTGAAGGAATTTGCCGATCCCGATGCCGGTCGCAATTTTCTCTACGGTCGCCCCATCGATCCCCGGAGTGCGCTTGCCGCGATTACCGGCAACCGTCTTCCAGGCCATGTACAAATTGCGGGGATCGGTCACCCAATTCCACAAGTCGCAATATGGTTCTTCGGGGTTTTCCCGACTCCACTGGTAGAGCTTTCTCTGAACGCCGAGGAGCCAAGCCTGTGGGGCTTGATTACCAGAGTCCACTGGTAGTTCCTCCGTCATGATAGCCCACCGACTTCCTGCCCGCCTTCGCCATGTGGACGGCATTCCCGTCCTCGGACTACTACGCAGGCTCCGCCCCACCAGCGCCCATCCCCGGTCTCCGCGGATAGCCTGCTCCGAAGCAGGCGGACGATGATGGTTCCCGTGTTCCGACGATCAACCTTGGACCCGTAGGTGCGACGCTTAACCCCTTGCGGCTCGGGCGTGCGGACAAGAAAGGACGACCCGCACACGAATGCTTTGCAAGCATTCACCAGAAGGCAGCACGCCAAGCCAACCGGTTCACACCGCGATCTCCCCACCCCGTCAGGTGATCGGGAGTTCAACTGTAAATAAAGAGGCTTCAGACACGTCATTCGCTTGTATCTCACCTTAGGTCCTGTGGTAGCCCGACCTGCGGCTGACGGGCCGCATCCGGTACATTTCAGGTCTCCTGCTTTGAGGCCGTCCGCCGGAACGCGGCAAACCTTGGAGACCCCCTTCCGCCCCGACTCCTTCCGTCGGGTGGGGTGGCATCGCAGCCACCGGTCGATCGCCAGCAAGACGATCGAAAGGAATATGATGCTGAATTACATACATATTTCCTTTCCGCGCCGTCACGGCGCTCGCGCACAGCAATTGCGTTTCCTCCAGACGAGGTAGCCAAAGTCCTCGCCTTTGACGGGAAACGACTTGCCGGTGTGGGGGATGATCGTCGTCGCGCCGATGGGGGCGCAGGCGTAGCGGCCCTTCACGGTGGAGACCGGATTGGTCATCTGCAGCCGGTACTGCTGCTTCCTCATCACCGGCATCAGGTACTTGTGGCACAGCGCCTTCGAACCCATCGTCCCCCAGGCGAGCGCCTGGCGGTGAACCTTGTAGAGCATGCGCTCCGCGACAAGCCGCGAGGCCTGGACCGGGCTGACATGCGCCGAGACATGGCCGTTCAGGGGATACATCGAGCCGTTGCAGCCTGCGCACCAGAACATCTGGTCGATTGGGAGCTTCGCGGTGGAAGCCACGCAGTCCGCCGCGCAGGCGGCCGTGGCGAGCGGATTGGCGAAGAGCGCGACCTCGGGATTGAGGATCGAGGTCAGCGCGGAATCCTGCCAGAGCGGATCGAGCTCGGTTACATAGGCAACATCGAAGGTGGTCTGCTCGAAGCAGAGGAAGTCGGTGAGGATCTCCATCCAGTAGAGCAGCGGGTAGATGTAGTAGTGGGCCTGCCACTGCGACGAGTTCTGCGTCTTGCCGCCGACCTGGCTGCGCCCCTGGACATGGCCGTTGCCGATATCGAAGCCGGGGTTGAGCCCGATCCCGCCGAGGTTGGGGAAACACCAGGCCTTGTTGGTGACATCGACGAGCCGGACCGGCTCCCAGAAGCCCACCGAGATGCCGATGCGCGGGATCGGCGAGCCGCAGGCGCACAAGGGAAATGTCGGGTTCTTGGGATCGGGGCGCGAGCCCTTCCAGATCGAGAGCCCGCCGATCGAGAGCGGAAACAGGCACGACCAGCACACGTCGGTGATCGGATTGACGAACTTGCCGTGGCAGGTGACGGAAGCCCGCGCGGGCACCGCGCCCAGCATGGCAAGCGCCAGCACGGCGAGAGTGCCAAGCACCAGGCGGCGCAGCCGCTTCATGGCTCTTCTCCCCGGTTATGGCTCTCGTCGGCGCGGGCCTTGGCGCGGAAATAGACGACTCCAGTTATCGCGGCCGCCGCCAAGAGCAGCAGCGCCGGGAGCGCACCGACAGGTCCGAACAGCGCGACGCTGGCCGTGTTGAGATGAGCTGCAATGGCGAGGCCCATGCACAGCAGAACCAAGGCCCAGCGCAGCCGCCTGAGGCGCGGTGTCTCGGGCGCGGCCATTGGGGTCAGCAGGAATGCGAGCAGCGGATGCCTCATGACGCGCGGCCTTTGGGGGCGAGCGGCACTTCGCTGACCTTGAGCGCCTTGACGCCGCGCGAAACTGCGGTGCCGGTGACCACGGCGGGGGTATGGCGGATGCCGAATTTTGCGGTCAGCTGCCCGCCCTGGTCGAACCAGAACCGGCGCTGGTAGGGCTTCATCGCATCGAAGGGCGAACCGGCGACGAAAATCACCTTGGCGCGCGGGGCGCTGTAGGTCTTCACCGCCCAGTCGATCTGGGCTGGATCGCTGCCGTCGACAAAGACCAGGTCCTGGCTGAGCGCCACATGATCAAGCGGGTTCACCCGGGTGCCGCGCGGTGCGATCAGGTTGCCCTTGGCGTCGAAAATGTCGTCCTCGAGCACCATCGAGGGGTCGTAGAGCCATTCGCGCCGCGCCGTCGCGGGCGTGAGCCCCTCGACCGGTTTGGGGCGGCGCACGCTGGCGACGGCCTGCTCACGCATCTGGTTCTGCAGCCGCTCGATCCCGCCATTGGCTTCTAGGTCCCGAAGCCGCGTCTCGATCGTCGCCAGCAGATCGGTCTCGATGATCGGGAAAGTCTCGCCCATCTGTCCGTGGTCGGCGGCGCTAACCGCCGAGACGACTGGCCATCCGGCAAGCGCGGCAAGGCCGAGCGCGAGGACAAGGCGGGTCCGCCGCCTCACAGCAGCGCATCCCCGGTGCCGACGATCCGGTCGGCGCAGACGAAGCCGATTGCGGCATATCGGCTGTCGAACCCGTCGGGATGCGCCGTGCCGAGGTAGTAGCAGCGCTCGGGGATCGGCCCCGTTGGCCCTGGAATGAGCTGCTCGCCGCGTTTGGTCAGGGGTTTGAGCGTGGCGACCGTCTCGCCATTGACCTTCACTGCATTCCCGTCGCGCGTCACCACATCGCCTGGCACGCCGAGCGCGCGCTTGGCGAAGGGCGCGGGGCTTTTCCCGAAATGCGCGGTGATGAGCGCGCTCTTCGGCGGGTTGAACACGACAAAATCGCCGCGCTGGGGCAGCCGGCCCTTGTCGATGAAGAAAGCCCAGTTGGGGAGCGACTCGGTGGTGTTGATGAGCACCGCGTGCTCGTCGCGCCATTGGGAAAGCGCCGAGCTGGCGGCAAGACCGGCACCGAGCACGCCGATCGCGAGCCACCGTGCGCGCGGACCGAGCTTCGCGGGCGCGGCCGGGGCGCAGCGCTCAGTTGCCGGGGGCATGGAGCGGGTTTCCGGTGGGCACATTGGCGGCGGCCGGGGGCGTCGCCATCGCCGCGCGCATCGCGCCCATGACATCGCCGGCATTGGCCGCGGCCGCCTGCGGCATCTTGACCCGCGCATAGACTTCGCGGCGAAGCTCGGCGGTGATGTCGGGGACTTCGCCCGCGAGCACCGCCTCGCCCACCAGCACGATCTGTCCGGCCTGCCCGCGCGCGGCAAGGTTGCGCTGGATCTCGGCCATGAAGGCCCTGGTTTCCGAGGTGACCTGCTCGGGCGGCGTTGCCGAACGTGCCTGGGCCTGGACATATTCGCCGACCAGCCCCGCGAGCTGAACCTTGGCCATGGGCGGCAGGTCGCCAGCAGCGAGCACGTTCTTGGTCAGCCAGGCGCCCCAGAGCCCCGCAGCAACGAGGCCGCCGACAAGCGCGACCGGCATCCAGCCCAGTTTGCGGGCGTTCGCGGGGTGCGGGGCGACTAGCGGATTCTTGCCTGGCCGCTCGCCCGCCTCCTCGAACAGCGGGCCATCGCCGCTCGGCGCCTTAGACCTGGCCATCGGCAGTCTCCTTGCTCTGGGGGATGAGATCGCGAAGCGCGTGGCGGCGCAGCACGCCGACCACGAGGAAAAGCACGGCGCTGGCGATCCAGAATTGCGCTTCGAACGCCGCTCGGCGCTCTGGGTCCGCCGCGACATAGCGCGCCGCGAAATTGTCGAGGTGGAGGACGGCGCCGGCAAAGGTGAACTCGCCCAGCATCACGAAGAACAGCACCCAGAGCGCGGAGACGATGGCCATTGAGGTCGCAAGCCAGCCTGCAAGCCGCAGCGCGGCATAGCAGGCGTCTGCCCAGCGCGAGGCTGGGGCCGGTCTGGCCGAAGGGACCACAGCGCTCATTCGGCTGCCTCCCCGAATTCATCGGCGTGGAAGTCGGGCGCGCCGGGCTCTACCGGTACGAAATCCGGAAAAGCGACGCGCTCGATGGCATCGGGAAGCGCCAGGCCTTCGCGCACCCGCTCCTCGATCTCGGAGAAGACCCTGGGGCTCGAGGAATAGAGCGTCGCCGAATAGGGATCGAGCACGAGGCGGCCGACGCAGAGCGTTTCTGGGCCCTTGATCAGGACATCGGAATATTCGGTGCCGTTGCGCTTCAGTGAGCGCAGCAGCGTTTCGGTATAGCGGTCCATCTCGAAGCGCTGGTGCTTCGCGAGATCATTGATCGTCTCCTCTTTCTGCTGGAGCACGACCGACCAGTCCGAGTTCTCGAGCGCAGCCAATGACCCTTCGGACTTGTAAAAGTCATTCAGGGACTGCGTCGCGGTGATGAGCGAGCCGCCATACTTGCGGCAGGTGCGGGCATAGGTCTCGATCGCCTGGCCCATCTGCCCGCCGCCAAGCAATTGCCAGGCCTCGTCGATCATCGTGAGCTTGGGCACAGAGCGGTCGAGATCGCGCATGACCCTCAGCGTCAGGAACATGAGCGCGGTCAGCGCGACCGAGCGCAATTCGGGCTTCGAGGAAAGGTCTGAGAGCTCGAACACGGTGAGCCCTGCGGAGAGGTTGATCGAGCAGGCGCCCGCAAAGAAGCGGCCATAGGTGCCGCCGGTGAGGAACGGCGCCATGGCGTCAGCGAGATCGCCGGCGAAGGGCGATGGCGCCGCGCGCAGCGCCGCCGCGACATCGTCGATCGTGCCGGCGCGCTGTTTCTCGCGCCAGACGCTACTCACCGCCGAATCGATGAGGCCGCGCTCGGTGTCGGAGAGCCGGTCCTGCTGGCGAGCCATCTGGCCGATGATCGCTTTAAGCATGGCGAGGCATTCGACCTCGTAGTCCTCGCCGTCCTCGTCGCTGGTCAATGCGGCGGCATCGATCATGTCGAAGGGATTGAGCGAGAACCCCGAGGAGAGCTTGAACTCGACGAAAGCCCCGCCGAAGGCCTTGGCCATGTGCTCGAACGAGCGGCCATCGTCGATGACGATGACCTTGGCGCCAGCGCCGGACATCGCGGCGCAGACGTCCTGCAGGAAGACCGATTTGCCGGAACCCGACTTGCCGAAGACCGCGACATTGTGATTGCCCGCCTGGTTCTGGAACGGCGACCAGAAGAAAGGCTGCCCGCGCCGGCCGATCAGCAGCACGTGCGGGATCGGTCCGCCCATGTGTTCGCCCTGCAAGGGGGCAATCGAGGCGGCGGTTGTCGTCAGCATGGTCTTGAAGCGCTTCATGCGCCTCAGGTCCGCCGTCAGACCGTTCGGCAGCGACAGCGGCATGGCCGCCAAGAGCCCCATGACCTGCAAATAGCGTTCGTCGATGAGGTCCCAGCCTGCCGCCTTGTAGACCGATTTGACGAGCCGCTCGTTGACGTCGCCCTTGCCCAATGGCGAGAGTGCGCCGACCCCGTAATAGACCTGGGCGAGCTTGCGGCCCTGGCGGATCTGCCCCTGGACGTACTGCCACTCGTCGCGCTGCTCGGAGAGCTGGGGGAGGAAGCGGGCCGAGCGGCTGTCGGCAAGGCTGGTGGTTCGCATGACCTTGAGGCCGGTGCGCGAGGCGACTGCCTCGTCGTCCTGGAACACGAGGCCCATGACGGTCATGACGTTGCAGCCGAAGCGCAGCTTGTCGTTGACCATGTCGCCGATGATCTTCTGGACGTCCCAGGGTGCCCATTGCTTGGGCAGGTGCCGCACCGCGAAGAAGCGCCAGTCGAAGGCGTCGGGGACGACCTCGCCGATCACCGGCGCGCCGTCGACCTGCTCGGCCCCCTCTGCTGTACGGACGGGACGGAAGCGCTCGGTCCTCAGCACGATCCGGTCGGGCGTGACCTGGGTCTCGAGATCGCGCCGGATGCACTGGACGTTGATCGGGTCGAGTTCGGAATAGTGCTCGGGCCGGTCTGCGTTGTCGACCGAGGGGCAGAGGAAGTCGTCGAGGAAGGCGATGAGCTCGACCGGCCCCATCTCGCGCGCCGGGATCGAGAGCGCCTGGCAGGTGCCCTTGAGGCTTTCGCGCACGGTCGACAGCACGTCGGCGCCGATGGACCCGCTGAGCCTGGCGCCGACCGAGAGGATGAGGCGGGTGCTGCGCACGAAGAACGGCGCATCGCGCGAGATCGACATCCAGGCCCCGCGCCTCAGCCAGCGCGCCCGGTGTGCGGCGGCGCGGCCATAGACCCCCTTTGCGACGACGCGCGGCATGACCCAGTCGGCGATGCGGGTTCCGACCGAAGGGCTCTGCCAGTGGATCAGCTGGATCTCGCAGCCGGCCGGAACCGCATCCGAAAGGAATTGCGTGAGAATCTCGCCGCTGCGCTCGTCCGCTCCCATCATCGGGGCGAGCTCGAGGATGAAGCCAATCGATTCGGTGTTGATGAACAGCCCCGACTTCGCGTCATAGCTGCGGTAGGGCAGCCAGTTCGCCAGCATCGGCGCGCCCAAGAGCGGCCGGTCCGCCTCGGGCCGCGCGCTCTCGCCGAAGAGGAGATCGAGGAAGCTGTCCCAGAAGCCGCGCCGCGCCATGAGCCTATTCCTCGACCTTGCCGGAGAAGGACGCGGGAGGATTGGCGGCGGTGGGTGCCGGGGCAGGAGCTTGTGCCGCGCCCTGTGTCGCGCCCTGTGCCGCAGCAGGTGCCGCGTCTCCCGCTTTGGTGGCGGTGCCGCCTTGGGCGGGCGATGGCGCGGATGGCTGGCCGCCCTTGGTCGCGCGCCCAAGCCGTGCTTCGACCTCGGCCCTGATCGCATCGATTGGCGAGCCTGCCGAGCTTGCGGCCCCTTTGGCCCGCGCTTCAGCCACCACCCTGGGATCGGGCAAGGCTCCGGATGGCGGGGCGATCTGGCCGGGCAGTCCGGCCTGCCCGCCGGGTTCGCGGCTCGCGGCAGTCGGAGGATCACTCACCGGATGAGCCTGCTGCGATGCGGAGGGCGTAGCGGCGTCAGGGGTAGCCTGGCCTTGCCCCGTCCCCTGCTCGCCCGAGCCACCGCCAGACAACTGCATCCAGCCTCCCGCATCGGCGACGGTATGGACTACCCGCGGCTCGTGGAAATTGCCGGAGCCATCGACATAGGAGGGAAACACGACCTTGAGCACGCGGCGCTCGCGGTGGGCGACGCCGGTCACGGTTGCGGCGATCCTGCCGCTGCCGGTCGGCATCAACCGGGCGCTCTGCGCCGAGCCCCGAGACTGCGGCTGAAAATAGGGCCCTGAGGCCGGCACCATCGGACGCGCATTCTGGATAACGGCAAGCGCCTGGTCGTCGATCACGGTCGAGGGCGCGCAGGTGCCGCCGGGCGCGCTGCAGGCAAAGTTGCCCTTGATGTTGCCACCAAAGAGGCTCGTGCAGGCCGCCATCTGCGTCGCGGCCAATCCGAGTGCGGCGACGCCCGCCGCGCGCGCAAGACCCGGACGCGCCACATGTCCGCGCGACTGCCGCGCGAGAAGCGCTTCGAACTTGCCCGCCAGAGTCCAGAGCGCAAGGCCGGCCTCGAGCGTCAGGCTATCCTGCGACAGCGCGATATACCCCGCCGAGCGCTGCCAGGCACGCTGGCGCAGCAGCATGAGTTCGCGGGGGGTCAGCGCCCTGCCCCTGCCTTTACCACTGTCATTTGCGAAAGCCGCGACAAGATCGTGCCACAGCCCGATCGCATCCGAGCAGCCAATATCCATGGCCGGGAGCCGCACCTGTCCCCGCGAACGGCGCTGCACTGCGCGCTGGAATACTATCCGTTGCTGTCGCGTGAGCAGGATCATGAGCGCACGGCCTTGAGCCAGGTCTCGAGGACGGCGCGCGGGCGGTAGCCTTCGATCACAGCGCCGTCCGAACGCACGATCACCGGGGTGCCGGCAATGCCTGCCTCGCGGGCGAAGCGCTCGTTGGCATCGAGCGCGGAGGTGTCGCAGGGCTTGCTGTCGGTGATGGGTGCGCCGGCATAGGCGGCCTTGACTGCCCGGGGGCGGTTGCGCGCGCAAAACACCTGGTTGGCCAGATCGCGGCTGCCGAGCACCGAGATCGGCCGCTCGATCACCCGCACATTCATCGCCTCGAGCTCGGCCGAGAGCGCCCGGCAATAGCCGCAGCGAAAATCGCTGAACACCGTGACCGTCTTGCCGGCGGGGTTGCCCCAGACGATGCCGCCAGCCCCGGGCAGTTGGGCGAGCGACATCGTCCGGGGGGCCCCCTGCGCGCTTGCCTCGCGCGCAGCGGAAGTATTGAGCCCGCGCGCCGAAGCCTGCGTGGTCTCGGCTTCACGGCGGCTGCCTGCCGCGCCGCCAACCAGCAAGTCGGGGTTGACCTCGAGCAGGCGCACCGCGGTCAGGTCCTGGCGGGTCTGCATGTCGTAGACCCGCCCGATCATCAGGTAGCGCGCGGTCCTGTCGACGTAGAACAGCTGCGATCCGGCGGTCACTTCGCAGACCCCGTCCACCACCTGGCAATTGACGCGGGAGACGGCGGTGCGCGGCAGGCGCTCCTTGAGCAGGCTCGCCACCGCTACATCGGCTTCGGATGGGCGACGCTCGCCGCCCTCGCTATTGGCCCAGACCAGCGAAGCGCCGCTGCCGAGCGCCATGGCCGCCAGCGGCCAGGCCAGACGCTTGACGGCGCGCTTCGTGGGCTTGAGCCGCTTCAGGTCAGCAAAGTGGAACGTCATCGCCTTCACTCCTCATCCGTTGATGAACACGCCCTCGAGGAAGACGATCTCGACATCGATCCCGGTCGGCATCTCGATCACGGGCTGGTACTGTTCGGCCCGCTCGATCAGGTATTTGGAGACCATGTCGGCCGAGGTCGCGACGCCTTCGCCCAGCCCGCCTTCGAGAATTTCGCCGGTGCCGAGTTTCTGGCGCTGGCCGTTCACGTTGACGTTGGCGCCCTGGAGGACCGAACTGGTGTTGGCCGAGAACCCGCGCCCGAACCCGCCGGCAAGCCCGGCAAGGAAAGCCTGGCCGACGAGTGCGCCTTCGCGGCTGACCACCCGGCCCCTCACCCCGGTCTTGCCGCCAAAGGCGATGAACCCCTTGACGTCAGAGACCGCGTAGCGCCCGTTCGGCTGCGGGCAGGTCATGCGCTGCAGCTTCACATAGACCTTCTCAGAGGAGAGGTCGGCGCGCGCCGCGCCGTTGACGAGGCAGCCGGCGATATTGGTCGTGAGCAGCCGCCCCTTGTCGTAGACCGAGCGCGCCGGACCCGTGATGCGCAGCACGACCGGGAGCGGATCGGTCTGGCTCTGGACACCGGCATTGGCATCGACGCCGACGATCACCTTGGCGACCGCGATCGAATTGGGCGGCAGGTAGTTGGCGCTGTCGGTATAGACCGTGTTGCCCCTCGGCACCGGGGTTCCGGTGCCGCTCGTCGCTCCCTCGCCGAAGGAGACGAGACTGACCTCGCTGCCGCGGAGAGTCGGAAGTCCGGCCGCTGCTGCCGCGGCCTGTCCCGCCGGCGTTGGGGGCATCCCGGCGAGGCGCGGGGCGCCTGCCACCTGGTAACTCGGCGGGCTGGTGCGCCCGTAAAGTGCATTGGGCCCGGAGTTGACCCCCGCGCCGGGCCCCACCGGCGACTGGCGCGCGGCGGCGAGCGCGGCGCGCAGCTGCTCGTTCTCGCTCTGGTAGGCGGAGAGCACGCGTTCGGTCTCGGGCGCCATGCCGGCGCCCGACTGCTGGGCGAGCTGGGCTTCGAGCTGGTCGGCACGTTCGGCGCGCGCCGCGAGCGCGCGCATGTTGGTGTCCATCGCCGATATCTGCGCTTCGGACTGGGCGCGCCATTCCTTCTCGGCCATGTTCTTGTTGACCATCTCGTCGACCGAGACGCCCTCGACTTCCTCCTCGAGCGCCTTGCCGCTTTTGCCCGGCTTGTCGTCGAAGATGTAGAACGAGCCGGCGACGAGCGCGGCCGCGCCTGCAGAGCCAAGCAACAGCATCTGCTTGCGCTTCACCGCCTCGTTGGTTGCCATGGCATCGCCGAGCGGCGAGCCGTTCGCGCCCTCGCCCGTATCGAGCGCCTTGGGCTTCTTCTGGAATAACTTGGCCAAATCCATCACCGCGCCCCTGTCAAAGTGTTGGCATTCGACTGGATGAGGTAGACGGCGGCTTCCTGACCGGCGGCGAGTTCGCTTACCGGCGCCATGAAGGCGAGCGCGCCGCGCGCGGCGAGCATGTTCTCATCGAGACTTCGCGTCTGCCGCCCCGTGTTGCGCACGCGCAGGACCAGGCCCTTCATCTCCGCGCCGCGATATTCGCCGACCTGCTGGACCTGGAGGCGGCCGACCAAGACCGGTTCGAGCACGGTGGAACGCATGTCGAAGCCGTCGATCGCCTCGCCGCGGTACATCGCCTGGGCAAGCCGCACGGCGGCATCCTCGGGTGGGCTCTGCACCTCCCAGTCGCGGGCGCGCTCGCTGGTAATCGCGGCATTGGCGATGAACACCTGCTCGGCCTCGGTGCCGCGCACCTGGCAGACGAACTTGTAGACGAAGCCCTTGCGCGTGGTGCCGAAGAACGAGAGCGCCGCCCTCGGGAAGCCGTCGGGCACCGAGATATAGATGTCGCCGCGCACTGGCTCGTTGACGATCTTGAAATCTTCGGCCGGGTTGCCGGTGGTGATTTTCGAGACCGAGGCGAACTGGTCGCCCGCAAGGCTGATTCGAGTGAGGTCCTTGGCCGAGGCGACGCACTGGACGGTGCCGTTGTCGGCCGCCATGACGTTCTGGTCGGCCAGCGCTGGCGTTGCGAGGCCGAGCGCTCCAAGGGCGATCAGCACGGCGCCGATGGGTCTGCCAAGGGTGGCGCAGGGCCGTCCGGCGAGCATGGCGCCCGCGCCAATCGCGCAGGCTGGCAAGCTGAGGGCGAGAGGTATCGTCATGCGTCTTCCCTCCCGGCGGTACTATTGCGATCCGCGTCCTTGCCGTTCGCGCCTTTGTCAGTGACCTGGCCAAACCCGGCGAGCTTGAGGCTCACGCCCGAATAGGACCAGACGAAGCGGAAGGTGCGCGCCTCGGCGGTCACTTCCTTCGACCCGACGACGGTATGCAGGATCCCGTTGACCTCGCTGGTCAGCCCTTCCGGATCGACGCTCAGCTTTTCGATGGTAAAATACTGCGAGACGTTCGAGCCGTTCTGCTCGCTGAAGACCTTCATCAGCTCGGCCTTCATCCGGCCGTGGGTCCTGGGGTCGGTGATCTCGAGGATCGAATCCATCCAGTACTGGAGGTTCGACGGCGAGCGGTTGAGCGTGAGCAGCGCCGCATCGCGGGTGACAAGCTCGAGATAGTCCTTGTCGATGTGCGAGGAGGAGAGCGTCAGCGGCCTTGCCAGCACCGGCTGCAGCACCACTTCGCGCTCGCGGCTTGCCGCGGTCAGCGTCAGGAGCACCGAGACCCCGAACAGCGCCGCGCAGCCGATCGCCAGCAGGTTGCGCTGCTTCAAGAGCCGCTGCGCCTGGGCATGCGAAATCGAGAGGTCCATATCAGCCCGCCATCACGCGAAGGTGGGAGGGCGGCGTTGCCTTGAGGCCCATGAACGAGCTCGGCAGGTACCAGTAGGCCGTATGGATGATCCACGAGACCGCCCGTCCCGCCTTCAACTTGCGCAATCCCCACCAGGCCAGCACGCTTGTTAAGAGCCCAATCAGAATATGTTGAGACAGGACGCCCCAGGCGAAGGGCACGATCATCGCGATGAACTCATCGAGCGTCCAAAAGCCGATCAGTTCGGGATCATCGAGATGCGCCGGGACCGTGTATCGCTGCATGGCAGACACCACCCTCCAAGGATCCGGTCAGGCGATGAGTCCTGCGCCGGACAAACGAATGGTCAGATGGTTGCGGTGACCGCGGCGGTGACGATGGGAACGCCGGTGCCAGCCCCCACCCCGACCCCGACGGGGATCGCGACCTGGGCCAGGCTGAAGCGGCCCGAGGCGAGACCGACGATACCGCCCGCGAGGCTGAGCACCGTGATGATCTTGCCGCCCGAGCCTTCGAGAAAGCCGGTGAACGCGGTGAGCGCCGTGTTGAACGTGGTGTCGGCGCCGGCCATCGCCACCTCGCTGCCGAAGGCCAGACCCAGCGCCGCCACCGCCGCGCCCTGGGCGATACCCGCGCCCTTCCCTTTGATCCAATGTTTCATCGCAATGCTTCCTTCCTTGAAACCGCCCACGTCATCCCCGGGCAGGTTCAAAGAACAGGGGCGGGCATCCGGCGGCAATTAAGGAAGGGTTTCTTCGAGCGCGCGAATCGTCATCATTCCCGCAGAAGTATTCCGGACGGCTATTGTTTTGCTATTCGGGAACTTTGGAATGTCCATTTGGGTGCTTCGAATCTCCGCATGCGCGATCACCTACGACCAAAGAAGCAAGGCAGATTGCCCAAAGCGTGATTTGCGGCCGCGAATCGGCCCCGCCATCACCCGACTCGCAAAATTAACGATTCTGGGTCATGATCGGCCCGACCATGGAACACCCGGCGCACACTCGATGGCTAGCGGCACGCGCAATATCCGGATGCTCATAAGCCAGGACTGCTTCGCATTCCTGGCCGACGCCATGTGCGAATTTTCAAAGAAAACTGCCAGATTCCAGAGCCTGCGCGCCACGGTCCAGCATGCCTGCTCGCGTGCGAATTCAATGGATATCGCGCGGCAAGACCTCGACCAGTTCCTCGCCGGGCGCCCTGTCGATGGCTCGATCAAGGTCTGGCTCGAAGTCAGTCCCGAGTGGCTTGACGACTACAACGCCGTGCGCCGTAGAATCACCGAAATCAGCGGTAAACCGGTGCAAGACAAGGCGGTGATCCCTTTCGTCGTCCACTTGGCCCAGGTTCGCGGCGTCTTCTGATCCATCACGGATTATTCAAGCGTTACAGCGCCTTCCCTTATTGACAGTCTATGGCATCCCATAGAGCAATCGCTCCAGGGAGGGACGAGCCATGCCGCATAGCACCGTGACACCCGAGACCGTATTCCGCACGAGGCCAGCCTCGCCAGAGGACTCGGTCTTCAGCTTTGGCGAGCCTGCGCCGCGCCTTTCCGAGCAGGAGCAGTACAAGCGCCTGATCGATGCCGAAGCCGCAAAGCAGGGTCTGGCGCTCGCTCATCTCGCCGATCGCATCGGGGTTGCCCGGCCGCGCCTTCACAAGGTGATCCGCAAGAAGGTCATGCTCCGCGACGACCTGCGTGATCAGTTGTTCGAGGCGCTCGAGATCGATTGCGTGCGCGCCAAGTTCTGCGTCGCGTTCCTGCACGACCACACCGCTTACGGCGACCCCGAGGTTTTCCTGATCTGCGAGGCGATGAAGGGGTTCTATTGCGAAATCCTGACGCGCCGGCGCGGCGAAATCCAGGTCACCTTGCGCCCGCCGATCATCCACGAGGCACTGGGCCGCGCCTATGACATGCTCCTCTCCCACCAGGAGCGCGTCATGGAGCACGACCGGACATTGCAGGCGTGATGTGAGGTCAAGCGCAGCACATTGCCATGCGCCCTGAAGCGCTCGCGGCCTGGACCCAGATCTATGCGGCCGTTGGCCTGCTCGCCGGAATCTGCGCTGCTTGCGCGCTCCTGCGCACCATCATCGAGCTTAAATCGGGAGCAATCGACCTGCCGACCGGCACGTGGAAGCAGAAGGCGATCTGGGTTCCGCGGCTCTGGCTGCGGTTCCAGCTGAATTACATGAGCGGATTTCCGTGCATCATGGGGATCGCCTTGCTCTACGCACATTACATCGGGTTCGAGGCGTTCAACCCGTCGTAGCGCATGAGTTCGATGTCGCGGTAGCCAGCGGCACGGACGGCGATCATCGCGAGCTCGCCGCGGTCCGGCTCGCGCTTGTTGGCCTGATCCAGCTCGATCAGGCGGCCCCAATTGGTGAGGATTGCGCGCACATAGTGCTGGGTTTCCGGGATGGCGGGGATACGTCCCTGTCGTAGCGAGCGGCGTTCGGGACCGGCGTTGTAGGCGCCTAGCGCCAGATCCACACGACCAAAGCGGTCGAGTTGCTCACGCAGGTACTGCGCGCCGGCACGCATGTTGGCGATAGGGTCGAAGGGGTTGCTGAGCCCCAAATATTTGGCAGTCCCTGGCATGATCTGCATCATGCCCATAGCCCCCGCTCTCGAAATGCTTCCCGAGGCAAAGCCGGATTCCTGGGCGATTACCGCGTCGAGTAACCGGGCAGGTAGCCCGTGCTGGCAGGCAATTTCAGCGACTATCCGGTGATAGGAAGCGCGGCGGGTCTCGGCGGAAAGCGGCAGCCACCAGGTTGGTCGGTAGCCATACGCCTCGCATCCGTGGTTGCTTGTAAGCGAGCCACTCGCAAGGTCCGATTTGTATGCATGGTTGACTGTCGGAAACTCGAACTGTCCCAACAATGATTGCAGGACCAGATTTGTACGGTCGATTTCTGCTCGCCCGGCAAGTGCGTCGTCAGCCAACTCGACGGAATCGTCGAAAAGAGTTTGGTCAACTTCCCGGGCCACTGATCGGTAACCCGTCCCAAGGAATAGAATTACGATTATCAATTGCTTGGCAAAATGCATCGGACGCACCATAGGTCGCGTGCCGGAGGTTGGTCTTGCGCATATCGAATGAAGCAGGGCGGTTCGTATGCGTCAACGATTTTCCCCGACCTTTGATGGCTTCGAATGAACGTTTCATTCGACGATCAAAACCATTCGCTCGACGCCGCCAGAACAAGTTCGACCACGCCCTTCGTGAGTTCGGCCGCATTGAACGGACGTTGTTCACGTTGAACTGGCTGGAACAGTCGATATTGCGCCGCGCCTGCCAAGCCAGATTGAACAAGGGAGAGACCCGTCATGCTTTGGCTGACGCGATTTTTATCAACCGCTAGGGCCGATTTCTGGATCGCACTCTCGAAAACCAACAATTTCGCACATCCGGTCTCAACCTGCTCATCGTCGCCATTGCAAATTGGAACATTCCTTACCTCGGTCGCGCTGCTGATTACCTGCGGCATACCGGGGTGTAAGTCGGCGGGGCACTGCTCGCGCATGTTTTCCTCTTTACCAGGTCGCATTTCGGTCTGACGGGCGACTATCTTTGGGAACGTGCGTCGTTCAATGGCGGCGGGCGCCGAACATTTAACGACTCAACCCGCAGGTTGCTCCTTGTAGCATAGATTGTTCTCATTCTGTCCTGCATCGCGTTGGCTGGCGAACAAATTTTGAGGTGGAGCTCACCATCATCACTTCGCGCCTTCAAGCACCGAGCGCATCTTTGACAGCAGCTCGCGCGCCTGATCGAGTGCTGTTGCGCCTTCCCCAGCGCGCCTGAGACTGGGGCATTCAGCGCCGATCGTGACGCCTGCCGGCGCGGCGCGCAGGAATTCGGCCAGCGGAAAGTCCCCGTCGCCCGGATAGAGCCGCTCGCACAACGCCTAGGTCCTGGCGATCCCAGGCGGCTGCGGAAGCTGCCCGTCGCAGATCTGGACGTAGCGGATGAGGTTGGTCGGCAGCGCGGCAATGTCGGCCACCGACCCTCCCGCGCGCAGCAGGTGATGCGGATCGAGGCAGATGCCGACGTCAGCACCCGAGGCGCAGATCAGGTCCGCTGCCTAGGCCAGAGTCATCGTGTAATTGCGGCTGCTTCCCTCGGACCTTGGTTGAGGCGCACACTTCTGGTTGTCGAATCCTGAAGGAAGGAAGCAGCCATGAAGCACTATGCCGGATTGGACTTGTCGATGGAATCCACGCAGGTCTGCATCGTTGATGACAATGGTCGGAAGGTCGTGTCGGAGAAAGTGGAAAGCTCTCCGGAGGCGATCGCCATGATGCTGGAGCGATATGGTCCAATCGAGCGGGCGGTGATCGAAACGGGCCGCATGTCGCCGGCGATTTGCCTTGGTCTGCGTGAACTGGGTGTCCCGGTGGTGTGCATCGATGCCCGCCAGGCGCACCAGAGCCTCAAAGCAATGAAGGCGAACCAGACCGACCCTCACGATGCCGCCGGCCTAGCACAGTTGGCGCGCACCGGCTTCTACAAGGAGGTGCATGTGAAATCTCCGGCAGCGCATGGCGTTCGCAGCGTGATCACCGCACGCAGCCATCTGGTGGAAGCGCGTGTCCGGCTCGACAACACGATCCGCGGTCTCTGCGCCACGTTCGGCTATCGGCCCGGCGCAGGTCAAGGGAAGGCCTTCCTCGAACGGATCATGCAAGCGGCACACATCCCGGGCCTTGGCGACGCCATCGCATCCTTGCTGTCCGTGCGCGCAGAACTGGTCGAGCAAATCAAGGAAATGGACCGCCGCCTGCGTGTCATCGCCAGCCAGTCACAGGCTTGCGAGATCCTGATGACCATCCCAGGCGTCGGCGTGCAGACATCGGCCGCCTTCGCCGCTGCAGTCGATGAAGCCGGACGCTTCCGACAATCACGCAATGCCGGCGCCTACTTCGGCCTTGTGCCCCGCCGCCATCAGTCGGGCGAACTAGACTGGACAGGCAGGATCACCAAACAGGGCGATGGGACCGTGCGCAAGCTGCTCTACGAAGCTGCCAACTCGATCCTCACCCGGAGCCGTGAGACCTTCGCCCTGAAAACATGGGCCATGAAGATCGCCAAGCGTCGCGGCTTGAAGAAAGCCCGTGTCGCACTCGCCCGTCGGCTCGCGGTCATCATGCATGCCATGCTGCGCGATGGCACTTTGTTCCAAGCGTGAGGTAGGGTAGAACCTGTTTGCCAGCGGTGAAGCGTCAAAGCGATCCGAGGGCGGTGTCCCGCGAGGGAACGCAGGGACGAACGATCTGCGAAGGTAGTCAGATGGGCTGCAAAGCCCGCTTCGAGTCAATGCAACGTTCGCCTCTGTGAGACCCGATATAGCACGACCAGGCTTCGGCCGGGCCAGTGCGGACAGATCCATGAAACCCTCAAGGGATCGGCACCGCCAAGCTCTGCAATTACAGATCTGACTCTGGCCGCCGGCCACCGGCTCAAGGTTGGTGGCAAGGCCGGAACCCGCCGCCGCCTCGGCAAATCGCGCAAGGATATCCGCCGTCTCGCCGCGATCGGCATTGCTGTAGTTGATCGTCAGCGCCGCCTTGCCGCCCAGCCGCGCGCCCATTTCGAGCAGCGGCTTCGCGGTGTCCACGCCCGCCATGGAATGCAGGTCGAACACTTCCAGCGCAATCACCTCGATTCCCGTATCAGCGATGATCGCGGCACATTCACGTTCCAGTTCCGGCGTTAGCAGCGGCGAGGGAAACAGCGGCGGCGGGATGATCCACAGGCTGCAGGCATCGAAGCCAGCTTCGGCCGCGGCGCGGATCGCCACCGGCGGCGGCGTGTCGGTCAACGTCAGGCTGTCGAGCGAGAACTTCGACATCACATCTTTACCTTGTAGGGCGCATATTGCGGCGGCGAGGCCCCGGTCCCGACACGCACCGAGGGCGGCAACCGGCCGGCGATGTCGGTGATGCCGTAGTCCTTGCCGACTTCCGCGCCGACCACCGTCCTGCCGTTGAACTTCGCGAACATCTGAGGATCGTTGAACATCGCCCAGGCAACGTGGCCGGTGTAGCCGGCGGATTCGAGCGATCCTTCCAGCTGCTCGCGCAGCGCCGGCATCGCCTCCATCATGCCCTGAAGGCGCTCGGTGGTGAGCGAGCCCATCCACACCGAGACGGCGGCAACATTGGCGCCCGCGTCGGCAAAATCCACCCCCATGTCGAAGGCCATTTTGTCGACCGCCGCCTTGTGCGCGCCATAACTCGGCCCCATGCAATAATGCATCGAGCCGGGCGAGGAGGTGAACAGCACCAACCCCTTGCCCTGCCCGACCATGTGCGGGGCGGCATACCAGCTGGCGACAAACCCGCTGCGCGCACCGACATTGAGCATCTGGGCGCAATCAAGCGACTTTTCCCAAAATTGCCCGGAAACCGAGGTCAGCGCGTCGCCCTGCCAACAGGCATTGTTGACAAGCATGTCGACGCGGCCCTGCTCGGCGATGACTTGGTCGAACAGCGCCTTTACCTGCGCGTCGTCGGCATGGTCGCAGCGCACCGCGATGCCCTGCCCGCCGGCGTCGGTTACCTCGCGGGCGGTTGCGTAAATCGTGCCGGGCACCTCGCCGTCGACTTCCTTCTCAGAGCGACCAGTTACATAGACAAATGCAACCATGCGATCCGAGCGTGACCGCAATTCCCTTGCCCGCGCCGCGACTCGAGCCGGTGACGATCGAAACTACTGGTTTCTCAGCCATCTTTCTCTCTCCGTGTCTCAGTTCGTCGAGGGGTAGCCAGCGGAACCGCTGCTTCTCGCAGGCTGGAGAGGTTGACGCCAGTCTCACTCATCGTCGCCGTCTTCCGGTCGCCCCGCCAATAGTCAGTTGAGGTAGCGGCCGCCGTTCACGCTCAGGGTGTGACCGGTGATGTAATCCGCGTCCTCGGTGACGAGGAAAGCGACGGCAGCAGCGATGTTCTCAGGCCGTCCGGGACGCTTCATCGGGGTGCGCTGGGCGAACCCGTCTACGTCGACCGGCGCCTCCCGCAGCCCCTCGGTATCGACGAAGCCCGTTGGCAAGTTGTTCACGGTGATCCCGGTCCCGGCGAATTCCATGGCAAGCGACTTGGTGAAGCCGATGACTCCGGCCTTTGATGCCGCGTAGTGCGTCTGGTGCGAGGATCCGGTCTGGGCCGACGAAGAAGAGATGTTGACGATCCGTCCCCACCCTACCCCGATCATGTCGGGGATCACCGCAAGGCAGCACAGGAACGGGCCCTTGAGGTTGATGGCCATCAGGCCATCCCAGATTTCCTCGGTGATTTCCTCGAACTTCCGGAACGGCGACAGCGCGGCATTGTTGACGAGGATCGTCACCGCACCGAGGCGATCGCGGGTTTCGGCAAGGGCCGCCGCGATTTCGGCGGCGATCGCGGAATTGCAGCCGAGCCCGATTGCGGTTCCACCCTGCTCCTCGATTAGTTCGGCGGTTTCGCGCGCGTCTTGCACATTGAGGTCCCACGCCGCCACGGCGATCCCGTCGCGCGCGAGGCGAAGGTCTATGGCCCTGCCAAGGCCGCGTGCAGCCCCGGTCACGATGGCGTTACGTTGCGTCATGCCTGTTCCATCCCCTGTCTGAAGATCGCCGTCAGCCGGCGAAACGCGGCTCGGCGCGGCCGCGCGCTCCAAGGTCTGAATAGCCCCTAGTTTTTCTAGCACTACTTTGGCAGAAATGTGATTTTTGGGATTCCCAAGGTGGGAAATCACTGATTCATAGGGAGCCAGCTTTTCTGGAGGCTGGCGATGGAAGCAGATTGGCGGAGCGAGCTGGAGGTATGGCTTGCGCCGTTTGCCACAGCGTTACGGAACAAGACGCGCCGTCGGATGTGTCCGGCTTACATTGCGGGGCTGATCGGCCCTGGGGATCGCAAGAGTGTTCAGCCCATAGCGGCACGAGACGACGAGGTCAGCTACGACCGGCTTCACCACTTCGTTAGCCGCGGCGTCTGGGACGAAGCTCCGCTGGAGGCGGCTCTGCTTGCTGAGGCCGACCGGCAGGTTGGGGGCGATAATGCCTGGCTGATCATCGACGATACGGCTTTGCCCAAGAAGGGTCGGCACTCGGTTGGCGTGGCGCCGCAGTATGCCTCGGCGCTCGGCAAGAACGCCAACTGCCAGACGCTGGTGTCGGTGACGCTGGCATCGCGTGAGGTACCTGTGATGGTGGGCTTGCGTCTGTTCCTGCCGGAGAGCTGGACGAGTGATGCGGCCCGCCTGGATCGCGCCGGGGTGCCTGCAGAACTGCGACGCTACCGGACCAAGCCGGAAATCGCGCTCGCTGAGATCGATAGGGTCCATGCCGCCGGTGTTCGCTTCGGCTGTGTCCTTGCCGATGCCGGATACGGTCTCTCTGCTCCCTTCCGGCAGGGCCTGAGCGAGCGGGGCCTCACGTGGGCTGTTGGCATCCCGTTCAAACAGAAGGTCTACCCCGCCGATGTCAGCATGGTCTTTCCCGTCGCCACTCAGGGGCGCCCGAGAAAGAACGCGATACCCGACATAACTTCGATCTCGGCGCAGACGATGCTTGAGACGGTACCGTGGCGCAAGGTCAGTTGGCGGCGCGGCACCAAAGGAAAACTCTCGGCCCGCTTCGCCGCTGTTCGGGTGCGTGTCGCAGACGGGCCACCGCAGCGTATCCACGATATGGGCGCCCAGCATCTGCCAGGCGAGGAAGTCTGGCTCGTGGGCGAACATCGCTCTACCGGCGAGCGCAAGTACTACCTCTCAAACTTGCCCGCCAACACGCCGATCAAGCAACTGGCCGGCGCGATCAAGGCGCGCTGGGTCTGCGAACAGGCACATCAGCAACTCAAGGAAGAACTCGGCCTGGACCACTTCGAGGGGCGTTCATGGAAAGGCCTGCATCGACACGCACTGATGTCCATGATCGCTCTCGCCTTCCTTCAGTCACTGCGGCTCAAGTTGGCCAAAGGGGGGAAAAAGAATCTCGGGCCCACCGCCGAAACCGAGCCTGCCGGCAATCAGGCAAGCCATCATTGACCGTCTCACCAGACCGCCGGACAAACCATGCCCGCACTGCGGCTGTCGACCCAGCGACCCTCCAAACCAAAATGTGCCAAAGTAGTGCTAGTCATCTGAATCTAAAGTTCGCCGCATAATGTACGTTCTGCGGTTTGGCAGAAGCGCTTGACGGAGGCGAGGATCTCGTCGGCCGACTTGGTCCACCGGTATGGCTTCGGGTTCTCATTGTGGCGTTCAATGAAGGTGCGGATGTCCTGCTCCAGCTCGCTGGTGGAGGTATGGACACCGCGCTTCAACTGCTTGCGGGTGAGCTCTGCAAACCAACGTTCGACCTGGTTGATCCAGGATGCCGAGGTCGGCGTGAAATGGACGTGGTAATGCGGCCGACGAGCGAGCCATGTCCGAACCAGCGCGGTTTTGTGGGTGGCGTAATTGTCCATGATGATGTGGACATCGAGGTCGGGCGGCACCTGCGCGTCGATCTGCTTGAGAAAGTCGAGAAACTCGGCGGCGCGGTGCCGCTTGTAGCATTTCCCGATGACAAAGCCCGAGGCGATATCAAGCGCGGCGAAGAGTGAGGTCGTGCCATGGCGGACGTAGCTGTGCGTGCGACGCTCGGGCATGCCGGGCATCATCGGCAGGACCGGCTGCTCGCGATCGAGTGCTTGGATCTGGCTCTTCTCGTCCACGCTGAGCACCAATGCGCGGTTGGGCGGCGACAGATATAGGCCAACGATATCACGGACCTTGTCGACGAACAGCGGATCGCTGGACAGCTTGAACGTCTCCGAGCGATGCGGCTGCAATCCAAAGGCCGCCCAGATTCGGCGGATCGTGGTATGTGAAAAGCCGGTCGCGCCTGCCATCGAACGGATTGACCAGTGGGTCGCGTCATCTGGCTTCGAGCGCAGTGTCCGCTCGATCACGGCTGCCACCTGATCATCCGCGATCGTCCGGGGTCTGCCTGGTCGAGCTTCGTCCAGCAGCCCCTCGATACGATCCTTGAGAAAGCGCCTGCGCCACTTGCCGACTGTGTGCTCGTGCACGCCCAACTCAGCCGCCACGACCTTGCTCTGGATGCCGTCTGCACATCGTAAGATGATCCGGCATCGTTCCGACATCGAACGGGACACTCGCCGTCGGCGCACCTGCCGCTCCAGATATTCCCGTTCCTCCGCTTCCAGAACCACTGGTTTCGTCGGTCTGCCGATAGCGTTGGCCATACTGCGCTCCTCTCGCGCAGGCAGCATACAATGAAGCTTATTTCAGTTCCAGATGACTAGAAACCGGCCTGATACGTCAAGGCCGTGTGCGGGGAGCCAGAGGTCGGCTGCTAAGGCGGCAACCCTGGGGCGGACAGACCTGCGGAGAGGGGTTGCCAGTGGCTACGAGCGTTTTTCCGACGAGCAAAGACGAATATTTCGAGCAATTGCGGCAGCCGCCGTTGCTCGCATGGCCAACGGCGATCCTGTTTGTCGTGTCGATGCTGGGGATCGGCACCGTCTGGTACCTGGCGTTGACAGAGCAAATTGCGCTTGGGCAAGGCGCAATCGCCAACGGACTGCTTACTTACCTGCTGTTCAGCGTCATTCACGATGCGTCGCATTGTTCGCTGTCGCGCGTCGGCTGGCTGAACGAATCGATTGGGGCGATCGGCCTGTTCTTTCTCTTTCCCTATGCGCCGATGGTGCTGTTGCGGTGGGTTCACAACAAGCATCACAGTTTTGCCAATGGCCCGATTGACCCGGATCTGTTCGAACACGAATCGCCGTGGTGGCAGGTGCCATTCCGCTGGACGTTCTTCGATGGCGCCTACATCTATTACTTCGTCAAATACGGGCAGTCCGTGCGCAAGCGGCACGGAATGCAGCTGGTCGTCTTTTACTCCTTCCTGGTGACGCTGTTCGCCGGAGCGCTCTATCTCGGCTACGGGCTGGAGCTGTTCATGCTGTGGTTTATCCCATCGCGGATCTCTCTGTTTATGATCGCGATCGTGTTCGTCATTCTGCCGCATTATCCCGCCGTGGTGGCCCAAGACGAAGATCCTTATATGGCGACGACCATGCGGTTCGGGTTCGAATGGCTGCTGACCCCGCTGCTGGTCTATCAGAACTATCACCTGATCCATCACCTCTATCCGGAGATACCCTTCTACCGGATGCACAAGGCCTATCACCTGCGCTACGATGAGATCAACGCGCAGGACATTCCGCGGCAGACTGCTTTTGGGCTGGCACCGGAAAATATCGAATCGCACCGGGCTTTCCGGCGGATGAAGGATGCGATGGCGGTTCCTGCCGAATAAAGCATCAGCTGGCCATTTACATTTCTGCGAAACAGCGGACGCCAACCTTCCTGTTGGGGGGCACGGGTGCAGTCTACGGTTTGGCCTCAGTGCCCAATCGAAACGCCGCCGTGGCGCTTTGGACGGGGCGCTAGCCAGATCAATGCCGCAGCGAAGGACAGGATTGTCGAGGTCGTCCAGAAGACATGGAGCACGGACAGTGTCGTCGCTTCAAGCTCGGCCATGTTGTTGAGCATCTGCAAGGCTGCTTCAGGCGAGAAACCGAGACCAGCGATCGAACTGCCAGCGGCTCCCGGTTCTAGTGCGCTGACGATATCGTTGCGCGCCGCGCGCTGGGTGTCGCCCCAATAGGTCAGTGAAACCGAAGTGGCGAATGCCGTCGCAATGGTGCGCATGAAACTCTGCAAGCCGGCGGCGGATGCGACTTCGTGCTCTTCGACGGTATTCAACGTCAGGTTGATGATCGGCAGCATGAAGAATGTCATGCCGAGCCCCGAAACGAACTGGGGCAAGCTCAGGGTCCAGAAATCGCTGTCGCTGGTCCAGAAGACCCGCATAAGCCCCACAGTCGATATCCAGAATATGCCTATCGAAACCAGCAAGCGGGGATCGAGCCGCGGCATCAGCATCACCACAAGAGGTGCTGTCAGAAGTCCGGCGATGGCGGTAAATGACGACGAATAGCCGGCTTGAGTCGCGGTGTAGCCCAACCAGGCCTGTTGCCACTGCGGGATAATCACAAAGCCCGCGAAATAGGCGCCAAAACTGATCGCGAGGACTACGAGGCTGACACTCAGCCCCCGATGCCGCAGAACCCGCAGATCGACGACCGGATGGTCTTCGGTGAGTTCCCAGACGACAAAAATCAGGAATGCGACAGCCGACGTTATCGCCAGCACGACGATCAGCGGGTCACCGAACCAGTCATGGTTGCGGCCAATATCGAGGATGACCTGCAAGCAGCCGACCCAGATCACCAGCAGCACAAGTCCAACATAATCGATTGGCAAGACGCGGCGTTCGGTTTCGATCGGGCGAAGGAGGACTGCCCCGCCGACGATGGCGAGCAATGCGACCGGCACGTTGATGAGGAATATCCAGTGCCAGGACCAGTTATCGGTCAGCCACCCCCCGATGATCGGGCCGAGTGCGGGGCCAAGCAACAAGGTCATCGCCCACATGCCCACGGCAATATTCTGCTGCTCGGGCGGGAACACCCGCAGCAGCAGGGTTTGCGACATCGGCATCAGAAAGGCGCCGAAAATGCCCTGTCCGATGCGGCACATCACCAGCATTTCGATCGAGACCGAAAGCCCGCAGAGCATCGAGAAGAAGCCGAACCCCAACATGCTGAACAGGAAGGTGCGAACCGAGCCGAACCGGAACGCGATCCAGGCTGTCAGGGGGACGCAGATCGCTTCGGCAATCGCATAGGAGGTGATAACCCACGCGCCTTGCTCGAGCGTGATGCCGAGGCTGCCTGCAATGTGCGGGATCGAGACATTGGCAATCGTCAGGTCGAGGATCACCATGAAGTTTGCAAAGGCCAGGGTCAGCCCCGCGACCAGTCGCAGCGAGGGCGGAATACCCGTCGAAGCGGTCGCGGAGCCGGTTGCCATTGTCAGTCGCCCGACACGTCGATTTCGACTTCCATCGACAGGCCGACCCGCAGCGGGTGGCGCTTCAGCTCGGCAGGATCGAGTTCGATCCGCACCGGCAGGCGCTGGACGACCTTGATCCAGTTGCCAGTCGCGTTCTGGGCGGGGATCACGGCCATCGACGCGCCGGTGCCGCCCGAAAAGCCGACCACCTTGCCGCGATAGGTCACACTCGAGCCATAGAGGTCAGCCGTCAGCTCGGCAGGCATGCCGATCCGCACCCGCTGCAACTGGTTTTCCTTGAAATTGGCTTCGACATAGACCTTGGTCAGCGGGACAACCGCCATGACAATCTGACCCGGATTGAGCCGTTGCCCGATCTGGACTTGTAGCTTGCTGACGACACCGTCGATGGGCGCGCGGATTTCCGTGCGGTCGAGATCGAGCTGTGCCGCATCGCGCCGCGCCATCGCAGCGAGCACGGCGGGATCGGTGTTCTCGCTCAATCCGCTTACCAGCGCGGTGTTCGCGGCAAGCTGGCCTTGCGCCGCGCGCCGCGACGAACTGGCCTCATCGATGGCGCCGCGCGCTGCATCAAGTGCAGCGAGCGTGGTGGCAAAAGTCCTACGCGCTTGGGTGAGTTCCTCGCCTGAAACCGCCCCGCTTGCGGCGACGTTTTCCCGGCGTTGCAGGTCGATCCGGGCTTTGTCATGCTCGGCCTGGGCCGTGCGATAGCGCGCCTGCACTTGGGTAAGGCCAGCGCCTGAGCTGTCCACCTGTGCCGCCAAAGCGGAGGTGTTGGCGACCGTCTGGCGGAACCGCCGACGCGCTGCGGCCAAATCTGCTTCCGCCTGCGCCAGCGCAATCTTTGCGTCGGCCTGATCGAGCCGGATAAGCACGTCCCCAGCCTTGACCTGCTGGGTGTCGCGCACAAGCACTTCGGTTGCCGACCCCGCAATCAGCGGCGTTACCTGCGCTGTCTGCGCGTTGACATAGGCATTGTCCGTGCTCACGAAATTTCGGGCGACCAGCACATACCACGCCCCCCAGGCAAGTCCGATCACGGCCAGCACAACGGCAAGGCGCACAAGCCATCGCTTCCGCGCCGCCTTGCGCGATTGGGTCAGCGCCGGATCGACGGCGGGGGTTTCGGGCGAAGTGTCGGTCATGGGTTGGTCGGTTCCGGTGAAGGTTGAGCGTCGGCAACAAATCCACCGCCAAGCGCGCGGATCAGGGCAAGCGTTGCGCCGCGCTCGAAGGTTTCCAGCCCGATCACGGCGAGCCGCAGTTCGTGAACACTCTTTTCGCTGGCCAGCACATCCAGCCGGCTGGCCAATCCTGCCGTGTAGCGATTGCGCACCAACGCCAGCGCATCTTCGCTCGCGTTCAGGGCAGAACGGGCTGCCGCAAGCCGCTTATCCGCCGACTCGCGCTGCGTCACCGCGTCGGCGACTTGCTGGAACGCGGAAATGACCGTCTGGTTGTAGCTCGCAACAGCCTCATCATAGTCGGCACCGGCGCGGCCATATTGCGCCCGAAGCGCGCCGCCCTGAAAGATCGGCAGGCTGATCGCCGGGCCGACCGCCCCGAACTGAGACCGGGAATCGATCAGATTGCCAAAGCCAAGCGCCTGCAGCCCGATCAAGGCGCTCAGATTGACCGATGGAAAGAATCCGGCGCGCGCCACCTTGATGCGGCTCGCCGCCGCCTCGACCCGCTCGCGTGCCGCCACGATGTCCGGACGCCTGCCCAGCAGGTCTGTTTTCAGCCCGGGCGGAATGCTCAGAGGGGTTGATGGTGAAAGCGGCGGCCTGGTGACGGCAAGGCCCCGATCGGGCCCCGCCCCTAACAATGCGGCGAGCTGATTTCGGCGCAGGCCGATGCTTTCTTCGACCGCAGCAAAGTCCTGCTCGGCATCAGCCAGCTCTGCTTCGGCACGGCGCACATTTATCCGATTGTCGAGGCCGTTGCGCTCACGCTCGGCAACAAGGGCCAGCGTGGCGCGGCGATTGGCCAGCACGGCGTCGGCATTGTCGCGTTCGCGGTAGTGCCTGCCGAGTTCCGCGTAGGCTGCCGTGATCGCCACCGAGAGCACGAGCCGCGCCTGGGCGGCATCGACCACCGCTGCGCGCGCGTCGGAAGTCGCGGCGGCATGGGCGGCGCGATTGCGGCCCCACAGGTCAAGGTCGAAACCGAATGATAGCGAGGCCTGGCCATAGTCTCGCCAGCTATCGGGGAGGAATTGCGCAGGAATGCCGGTGTTGCCGCTCTGGCGGCGCAATCCGCCTTCCGCGTTTGCCGTGACGGTCGGCAGCCGCGCCGCGCCCACACGCTGTGCCTCTGCTTCCGCGCGCCTAATTCTGGCCAGGGCAATCGCCACTTGCGGCGAGTTGGCGAGACCTTCCTCGATCAGCAAAGTCAGCTGCGGATCGCCCGCAAGCCGCCACCACTGGTCTGGCAACCAACCTGTATCGCCGCGAGGAGCGAGCGTCTGCGTAGCTTCGATGGTCTCGGCAGTCAGAATGGCGGGCCTGTCCCCGCGTTCCGGGATTGATGCGCACGCCGACAGCGCAAGCGCCGCGCCAACAACCGGGAATAGCCTCAGGTCAGCTAACATAGGCCCCCCTGCCACTCGCGAGCAGTCGGTGCGCAGAATCCTCGATTCTGGTTTCCGCGACGCTCAACTGCTTGCCCAGTTTGACCACACTGCCAATCGCGCGCAGCGGCCCGGAGGTTGCAGGACGGTGAAAATCGACGCGGAGGTCGGCAGTCGCCCGGGCGGTGCCGCCCAACGCGTTGACGGTGTAAAGTCCGGTCAGGTCGATCAATGCCGACAAGATGCCGCCATGCGCCGACCCGATCATCGGGTTGGATACGATCTCGTCCCGCCACGGCGTTTCGAGGATCAGTTCCCGCTCGGTCAGATCGACAATATCGAGGCCGAGCCAGCGGTGAAACGGCGCGATGTGAAGCATGTTGCGCAGGTCGGCGAGTTCGGGCCGTTCGGTGCGGCTGGTCATTTTGCATCGCTCATTGCATGCGTTTGCATCAGGAAGCCGGCAATCGCCGCGCCGAAAACATCGTTCTGGTCGCCGACCACCATGTGCGTGGCATCGGCAATGTCGCTGTAGGCGGCATGCGGGACCAGGTTGCGGAAATGCGCCACCGCTTCCGGCGAGACGAGATCGCTCGAACCGCCCCTGACCAGATGCACCGGTAGCGAGAGGTTCATCGCGGCTGTGTTGAGTTCGCTCCGCCCGTGATCACCCAGATCGCCGTTCTGCGCGTGGCGACGCATCACTCCATCGATAAAGGCTGGATCCCAGTGCCAGTAATAGCGCCCGTCGGGCTTTTGGCGCAGGTAATGGGCGAGACCCGCCGATGCCTTGCGGCTTGGGCGATGCGGCAAATATTCGGAAATGATGCGCGCGGCTTCGTCCGGGGAGGCAAAGCCCTCGCGCGCATGGGCGGCCATGAAGCCGACAACCCGGGCAACGCCGGTTGCTTCCATCTGCGGGGTAATATCAACCAGCGTCAGCGAGGCGAAGCTGCCGGGGGAAAGCTGCCCTTCGGCGACTAGTCCAGCAAGCCCCCCCAGCGACGCGCCGATCAGCGCTGGCTTGCGATCCAGCTTGCCGGCGATGGCGACAAGGTCGCTGGCGAAGTCGGCAACGTCATAGGCTCCGTCGCTGGCCCAATCGCTATCGCCATGTCCGCGCAGATCGATGGCGATGGCGCGGAAGCCATGACCGGCGAGCAGGGTCGAAATCTTCTTCCAGGCCCGCCGGGTCTGCCCGCCGCCATGCGCAAGAATGACCGGCATTCCCGTAGCGGGGCCTTCAGCGTCGGCTGCAATCCGGTGTCCGGCACGGCCAACGAGTGTCAGGTTCGAAGTCATGCTCGCCTCTTACTGTAAAATAACTTACAGTAAAGCCTTTTCCTTCACAGGCAAATGTGTTAGTGGCCATTTCCATGCTGAAAACAGCGCCAGGAAAGGGATATCTTACCGAGGCTGACGAGCTCGTCTTCTTGCTCGAGGAGGTGCCGCGCAAATTGCGCAAGCTGTTTGACGCAAGTACCGTCAAATTCAGCCTTTCCCGCACCCAATGGCGCGCGCTTGGATATATTTACCGGACCCCCGGCCTCACCCAGACAGAGCTAGCGAAACACCTCGAAAGGGAACGAGCGAGCGTCGGCCATGTAATTGACCAACTCGAGAACGCTGCACTCGTCGAACGCCGTTCCGCCGAAGGGAACCGCAGAATCTGGGAGCTCCACCTGCTACCCAAAGCGTTCGAACTTCTACCATCGTTGCGAATGGAAGCCGATAAGACTTATGATCGGGTTCTGGCCGGCCTTGGCGAAGACCAGGTTGCTATGTTACGAGAAATGCTCGCGACAATGTCCTCTAATCTTGAAGATTGAAAACCGGGAAGCGAACCAAGGCTGAACTTGAAAGATGACGGGACAGAGTCCCTTCAGACTCAAGCACCCAGCAACCTCAGTGGCTGCGAGACCGATCCGTAGCCAGCGTCGGGCGGTAACACCAGGACGCGCTCTCCGTTCTCGACCGAAACCTTCGGCAGCACTGTCACAAGCCTGCGTTGCCGTGCACGCGCAAGACAATCTTGCGCGCCTTCAGCCTCGGCGAGCAGCTTCAGGTTCATCAAGGTGGGGAAAATGATGGTCCGCTCGCCCGACGCCGCCAACCGGATGGCCTCGGATGGCGAAATCCATTCCGCATCGACAGTTTCGCGTCCATCGCATGCCGCGACCTGTCCCGGCGGCGCGCTCATGGCGTAGAACCAGGTGTCGAACCGTTTTGGCATGATGGTCGGGGTAATCCACCGGGCAAAGATGGCCAGTTCGTCCAGCCTGAGGCGGACATCCAGTTCGCGAACGACATCGATGAACGCGACTTCGCCCGCATCGACCGCGCTTCGCACCGCCACGTCACACGGGTCCTCGAACGGCGCGCCCTGAGCCGTTTGCGCCAGCAGAATTCCGGTTTCCTCGAACGCCTCACGGATCGCCCCGACCCGCAAAGTCCGTTGAACCGCGTCCAGATCGTCCCAGCCGATCGCATGACTCGTCCAGCGCTCGTCGGCGTCGCCGCCATGCGTCTTGCCGCCCGGGAAAACCAGTGCCCCCGACGCAAAATCGATCTGGTGGTGACGCTTGACCATCAGGACCTGGAATTCGGGCTGGTCGCGGACCAACAGTACCGTCGCTGCGGGTTTGGGTTCGGGAGCTTGGTCTGAAGCGGTCATGATGGCCTCCCTGGCTGTTGCTGAAGCTGCGCGCCTCGTTGTGCGACCGACACGGCAAATCCGGCTGCCGCCGGTCGGTCTCGGCGGATCGGATGGAATCGGCGCACGATTCGGTCAGCCATGCTTGGACCATTCTTCAAGGACAGCACGCAAGGCCGTCGCGAAAGCCAATGGCTGGTCGAGCATCAGGTGATGCCGCGCTTCGAGAACCGCGATGACCGGGATGCTGCCTCCTCCCAGTTCACGCAGATATTCGCGTGAATCCGGCGTGAAAAGCTGGCTCTCTTCGCCATGGACGATCGCCTTTCTGCCGGGTGCAGCAACCACACGCGGACCGATTTCAAGCCACATGCGGTTCGAATTTTCGCGGTTGAACACGGCCGGAGAGAACTTCCAGGTCCAATCGGTCCCTTCGCGGCAAAGGGCATGATAGGCCATGTAGTCCATCAGAAACGGCTCACCGACCTGCTGGGAAGGGGACAAGACATACCTTTTGCGGGCGCTCGGGAAATCGGGATAGCGGCGATGAGGCCGATTGGGATCCCCCGAACCGGGACCGGTCCGGCCCTTGCTCCAGTATCTTTCCAGCGCCGAGGGGCGCAGGATCATCATGTCGCAGATCACGGTCCCGGCAAAGGCGTCGGGCGCGAGTTCGAGGGCATTCAGCGCCACGGCAGAACCGAAGCTGTGAGCGACCACGATCGGCTTACGGGCATGACCGAACAAACCGAGCGCCTCGGCGACCCCGATCATCTCGTGTCCGCGCGCCGTCATGTCGCAGTCGGGGCGCGGGTCGCTGTCGCCCATCCCGGACAGGTCATAGGCCACCAGGTGGTAATCGCCCGCAAGAAACGGCGCAATGAAGGCGAAGCAGCGCGCGTGCGACAGGAATCCGTGGGTCATCAGCACCGGCGGCGCGCCCGGATTGCCCCAGCGGAAGTAATGCATCCGCACCCCGTCGACCGTGACGAAACCTTCCTCGCGCGGAACAGCCAGGGCCTCGGCAAACCAGCCTGGCAGAACCGACGGGTCGGGCGCCCATTCAGGGACAATATCGGATGCAGCCGATTCCATGAGTTGCAATTCCCCGTTCATGCCAGCGTGAAGCCCCGGTATCCGTTCGCCGCCACGTCGCTTATGATGTTCGAGTAACCCACCACGCTCGGGTAGTTTATCAGCTGCCGCGGCTTGCCTGGAATGTTGTCGCCCATGTACCAGGACTTGGCCCGGGGAAAGAGCGTCATGGCCCCGATCGCGGCAACGCTTGCGGTCCATTCGCGCTCCGCTTCGGCTTCCGCTTCAAATCGCGTCAGACCGTTGTCGCACAGCTTCACCAGGAAGTCCCGCAGCCAGTCGCCCTGGATTTCCGCCGCGGTCGGACCGTTGGAAAAGCCCGAGGGACTGAGCGGTCCGTACAGGTAGGCCAGGTTGGGAAAGCCGTGGACGGCGGAGCCAAGATAGGCAGCCACCCCATCGCCCCAGGCATCTGCCAGGCTGCGATCGTCCCGGCCCCTGATCTCCATTTGCGTCAACCCGCCGCTCCCGGCATCGAATCCGGTGGCGAACACGATCAGGTCGCATTCGATGAGGCCCTGTGCTGTGAGGATGCCCTCGGGCACGATGCCTTCGATGGGAGCCTGCTTGAGATCGACGAGCGAAACATTCCGCTGCGAGAAGATCTCGTAATAGTTCTGCTCTAGCGAAGGCCGCTTGGTCCCGAAGGGATGCGGCGGCTCGCTCGGCGCAAGGGACTCGTGTAAAGCCGGATCAGCAATCCGCGCCCGGGTCTTGTCGCGCCAGAAATCGTAGGCGTGACGGTTGGCCCGTTCGTCGGTCAGCAGATCGGCGAAATTGGCATACCAGAAACGCAAACCACCGGCCTGCCATTGCCTTTCGAACAGGTTTCGGCGTGTTTCCTCATCGACTGCGAGCGCGGAGGCTTCGACGCTGCCCACATCAAAGCCGCCGCTAGTTAACCGGCGGGCGTCAAAGATCGCCTCGTAATCGGCTTTCTCCCGCTCCTGCTGTTCCGCCGTCAGCACTTTCTGCCGCATCGGCAGAGCGAGGATCGGGGTGCGTTGCAGCACGGTGAGATGCGCTGCCTCGGCTGCCGCTTCCTGCGCCACCTGGACTCCGCTGGCTCCGGTGCCGATGATTGCCACCTTGCGCCCGGCCATGGACAACCCCTCCTGCGGCCAGTGACCCGTGTGATGCCATTCGCCGGCAAAGGTTTCCAGTCCGGCGAGTTTGGGCACATGGGCTTTGGCGGCAAAGCCAAGACAGGGCAACAGATAGCGCGCCGTGATCGTTTCGCCCGAGCCGGTCGTGACCCGCCACTTGCGCCCGCCTTCTTCCCACGCCGCGCCTGTCATTCGGGTTCCCATTGTCATGTGGGGCCAAAGCGAAAGACGATCGCAGACATGGCGGAAATAGGCGCGCAACTCGCGCCATCCGGGATAGCGTTCGCGCCAGGTCCAGTCGCGCCACAGTTCGGGCAGCGACAATTCGTACAGCGGAACCTGCGAATCGACCCGCGCGCCCGGATAGCAATTCCAGTACCAGATGCCGCCCGGAGCTTCGGCTGCATCGATCAGCCTGGCGTCGATGCCTGCCTCGCGCAGGCGGTGGAGCAGATATATCCCGCTGAACCCGGCGCCGACGATCAGCGCTTCGCAATCATCACTAGGCGTGCCGTTCACCTCGCCGCGCCCTGGTTGATGGCGAAGTCCCTGACGGCGGCATAGTCGGCCTTGCCGTTCGATGCGCGCAGTGCGATGCTGGCCAGATAGACCGCCTTCGGAGTCTTGTATCCGGCCAGTTGCTGGCGGACATGGGCCTTGAGGGTGGCCTCGTCGAAGTCGGCGCCGCCTTCCAGGATCACGACGCCGGTCACGGCTTGGCCCCATTTCTCGTCGGGTACGCCAACCACCAGGGCATCGGCTACCGACGGATGGGTCTTGAGCGCCTCCTCGACTTCTTCGGGATAGACCTTTTCCCCGGCGGTGTTGATGCAGACGCTGCCCCGCCCCAGCAGGGTCAGGCTGCCATCGGCCTCCACCTGGCACCAATCGCCGGGGATCGAGTAGCGCACACCAGCAATGGTCCGGAACGTCTTCGCGGACTTTTCGGGGTCCTTGTAATAGCCCACCGGAATGGCGCCTTTGCGGGCAATGAATCCGGGGACTCCACTGCCAGCTATCACCTTGGCGTCGTTTTCGTCGAACACGTCGCAATGCTCGCCGATCACGAATTTCGCGGTCTGGACGGAACCCAGCGCAGTTGTCACCGAAAGGCCATAGCCGAGCCCCTCGGATGCACCGAAGGCATCCATCAGCGCGACTTGGCGAATGTGCCGAACCAGCCCTTCCTTGACCTCGCGGCTCCACATGACGCCAGAAGAGACGATCGAGATCAGGCTCGAAGTATCGTAGCGCCCTGGATCCTTGTCGAGCGCGGCGAGCATCGGCTTGGCGAAGGCATCGCCGACAATCGCGACCGACTGCACGCGGTGCTTTTCGACCGCATGCCACAACTCTTCGGCATCGAACGACGGGCTGTCGAGCGTGACGATGCAGCCGCCGGTCATCATGGTGCCCAGGGCGGAAAGCAGTCCGGTGCCATGCATCATCGGGCAGGCCGGAAGGAACACCCGGCCCGGCCCTTCGGCGGCCAGCATTGAGACGGCTTCGGCCATGTCCCGCGGCGCCGGACCAAGCAGGCTGGCGGAATCGAGTTGCGCCTGGCGCAGGTCATGATGGCGCCACATCACCCCCTTGGGCATGCCGGTGGTACCGCCAGTATAGATGAACAGCAAATCGTCGGGCGAGCGGGCTATGCCCAGCGGCGAACCATCGCCTTGTGTCGCCAGCGCCTCATAGGGTTCGGCAAATGGCGCGATTGCCGCCGGATCCCCGATTTCGACAAAGATCCGGACCTTGCCGAGCCGTTCTTTCAACTCGTCGATGCATTCGCGGAATTCGCTGCTGTAAACGATCACTTCGGCATCGGAATCGTCGAAGATGTAATGGACCTCGTCCGGCTTGTAGCGGTAGTTGATATTGACGTGGGTCAGCCGGGCCTTGAAGCAGGCGGCCATCGCCTCGCCATATTCGGGCCGGTTGCGCATGTAGAAGGCAACCTTGGCCCCAGGCTCGATCCCCCGGTCGCGCAACGCGCGGGCCATTTTGTTGGACCTCTCGCCCATTTCCGGCCAGGTGATACGCCGATCGCCGTGGATCAATGCCGGGGCATCGGGCGGGAGCACCGGTTCGATGGCATCCAGAATATCGCCGAAATTCCACTCGGTCATGGTCTTCTCTCCCGGTTGGCCCTACTGTGTCGTCGCTGTCAATCCCTGCAGTTGCGCCGCTTCATCCCTGACCCGCTCCGGTCCTCCCAGGACCTGACGGTCGAACCCGATCCGCTTGAACCAGAAATGCAGGCCCAGCAGGTCGGTAAAGCCCATGCCGCCGTGCACCTCGGTCGCGGTTCGCGCCACGAAACGGTGGACTTCGCCGGTGTGCGACTTGGCGTGGCAGGCCATCAGCGCCGCCTCGCCAGGGGCGGCGTCGAACGCGTGCGCGGCATACCACACCAGCGCCCGGCATGGCTCGTGCCGTGCGGCCATTTCCGCGCACATGTGCTTGACCGCCTGGAAGCTGCCGATGACCCGCCCGAACTGTTCGCGCTCCCCGGCATAGGCCACCGCCTTTTCGATCATCGCCTCTCCCGCGCCCAGGCTGTCCGCGGCAAGCAGGATCCGTCCGGCGTCGCGCAGCCGCCGCGCTGCGACGCCGCCGTCGCCGGCGAGCGGTTCGGCCGCCGCGCCGCTCAACCGCAGCTCGCCGACGCTGCGGGTGGCGTCGATCGTGTGCAAGGCAATCCGCTCGACTCCGTTCGCAGCGGCGTCAAGCAGATGCAGCCGCCCCGATTCGTCGGCCACAATGAAATGGTCCGCGTCGGCAAAATCGAGTGCGAAGAGCGCGGTGCCGGTCAGCCCGGCGGATTCGGCGCGGACCTTCGCGCCGTCGCGCTCCTCGACGATACCGGCGATGGCGACGCCGAACCGCACTTCGCCGGTCGCAATCCGGGGCAGCCATTGGGCCTGCTGCGCGGGCGATCCGGCCAGCACCAGCGCCAAGGGGGCGAGTACGCTCCGGGCCAGGAACGGGGCCGGCGCCACTGCCCGTCCGAGCTGTTCGGCAACCACCGCCGCATCGAGCAGGGTCATCCCCAGGCCGCCTTGCGCTTCGGGTACCATTAGCCCGGTCAGGCCGATGTCAGCAAGAGCGGCCATGACCCGATCGCTGGCCGCGCTGCCCGAATCCGCGCAGGCACGGACGTGATCGAGCGGGCAGGTTTCTGCAAGGCAGCGCCCGACTGTTTCGCGGAGCATTTCCTGTTCGGGGGAAAGACCGAAATCCATCAGGCGACTTCCTTCCTGCCGGATGAGGCTTCTTGCGCCAGGCGCGGCTCGCGCGGCATATTCAGCCCGCGTTCGGCAATGATGTTCTTCTGGATCTGCGCGGTGCCGCCGCCAATGATGAGACCCAGCTGGAACATGTAGTTCCATTGCCAGGTGCCGCCTTCGCGCTGGCGCGGGCTATCCGCATAGAGGATGCCCATTTCACCCATCGTGTCGATCGCCAGGGCTGAGATCTGGTGCGCCAGTTCGCAGCTCTGGAGTTTGACGATCAGTTTGGCCATGCCGCCCGGCTCGCCCTTGATCTGGCCGGAAAGCACCCGCATCCCGTTGTATTTCATCGCCGCGACTTCGGCCTGGAGGGCGATCAGTCGGTCGCGCAGCACCGGATTGTCGATCGCGCGGGCCGATCCTACCTGCTCCTCCTGC
Organism: Croceicoccus naphthovorans; assembly: GCF_001028705.1. Taxonomy (NCBI): domain Bacteria; kingdom Pseudomonadati; phylum Pseudomonadota; class Alphaproteobacteria; order Sphingomonadales; family Erythrobacteraceae; genus Croceicoccus; species Croceicoccus naphthovorans. The sequence continues at coordinate 67,212 of NZ_CP011771.1, forward strand.
ATCAGTCGGATCAGCGCCAGCAACCGGTTTTCCAAGGCATCGGGATCGCCCAGCATGCCGCGCTCATGACCGAGCGTCGCATTGGCGACGAACCAGCCCTGGCCGCGCAGGCCGACGATCTGATCGACCGGCACCCGCACGTCGGTGAAGAACGTCTCGTTGAATTCGGCGTGCCCGGTCATCGTCTTGAGCGGGCAGACCTCGATCCCCGGCAGGTCCATCGGAAAGATCAGATAGGAGATGCCTGCGTGCTTTGGCGCTTCGGACTCGGTTCGCACCAGGCAGAAGATCATGTCGGCCTGGCGCGCGGTGCTGGTCCAGATCTTCTGGCCGTTGATCACGAAATGCACGTTTTCCTCGCGGGCGCTGGTGCGCAGACTGGCCAGATCCGAACCGGCACCGGGTTCGGAGTAGCCCTGGCACCAGACCACTTCGCCGCGCAGCGTCGGTTCGATCCAACGGCGCTTCTGCTCTTCGGTGCCAAGTTCGAGCAGGGTTGGAACCAGCATCGAGATGCCTTGGTTCGACAGTCCGCCCGGCACACCCGCACGGGCGAATTCCTCGGCGATGATCCGCGCCTTGAGGATGTCTGGTTCGGCGCCGTAGCCGCCATATTCGCGCGGAATGGTCCGCGCGGTATAACCATGTTCCAGCAGCAGGTTCTGCCAGGCGACCGCCTCGGCCGAAGGCCGCGCTGCGCGGTTCGCCGAGTCCGGCGCAAGCTGCCCGTTGCGGTCCAGGAAATCCCGCACTTCGGCGCGGAAGCGCTCGTATTCGGGGCCATAGTCAAGGTTCATGGCCTGCGCCCTCCTTTCGCCGCCGGGCGGAACACTGGCAGCTGGAAATCGTCGCCCAGGGGCTCGAAGGCCAGTTCGACTGGCATGTCGATTTCGACCTTGTCCCGGGCGCAGTCGATCAGCCGGCTTGCCATGCGGACCCCCTCCGCCAGCTCGACGACAACCGCGATGAACGGAATCTCGTCGGTAAACGCGGGATGCAGCGCCTGGTGCGTGATGGTCCACGAAAACAGCGTGCCCGTGCCCGAGCTGGGCTGCCAGGCGAATTCGGGCGAGCCGCAACGCGCGCACATGTAACGCGGCAAGTGGCGCCAGGTGCCGCAGGAGCTACAGCGCTGGAAATGCAATCGGCCATCCTGGCAGCGCTGCCAGAATTCCTGCTCGATCGGGTCCTGCGGGCGCGGACGCGGCTTGGCCGGCCGGACCTGTGCTTCGGGCCGCTGCTTGGGAGGAAGGTCGGCGTTGTCGCTCATGCAAATCTCCGCAGGATGGCGATACTGCCATCGCCCAGATCGCCCCAGCCGGTGACCAAGCCGGTCCGGGCGTTTTCGACCTGCCGGTCGCCGCAATCGTGGCGCAGCTGCCGGACCGCCTCGACAACATGGTTGAGGCCCCAGACATGCGCCTCGCTGAGCAGTCCGCCATGAGTGTTGAGCGGAAAGCGCCCGCCGAGCTCGATCTGGCCGTCGCGGACGAAATCGAGCTGCGCGCCCGGCTCGCAGTATCCCAGCGCTTCCAGCTGCACCAGGACGACATAGGTGAAGCAATCGTAGATCTGGAGAAAGTCCATATCCTCGCGGGTCACTCCGGCCATCTCGAAGGCTTTGGGGGCAGCGTAGGAAAGCCCGATCTTGAACGGATCAGGACGCGAGGGAATATCGTCGGCCGGATAGGGGTGTCCTTCCGCCGCCCCGGCAATCGTCACCGGCACGTGGGGCATGTCACGGGCGCGGTCGATCCGGGAAACCACCACCGCGCAGGCTCCGTCGGTTTCAAGGCAACAGTCGTAAAGCCGGAACGGTTCCGATATCCAGCGCGATGACGCGTAAGTATCCCAATCGAGCGGGCGGCCATGGGTGAAGGCCTTGGGGTTGAGCTGGGCATGCTTGCGACAGGCCAGCGCCACCGCGCCCATCGCTTCTTCGCCAACCCCGAAAAGCCGCGAGTGCCGGGTCGCCAACCAGGCATACATCTGCACCGGCAGAAATACGCCATAGGGAATGTAATAGCCCTGGATCGTATTGGTCAGCGTGGTCATGTTCATCGACCGGGTCGGCGGCGCGCCGGGCTTGGGGCGCAGCGCGGAAAACCCGTTCCAGCCAAGCGTCACAAGAACATGATCGCACAGGCCCGCCGCGATCGCCATGGCCGCGTTCTGCAGCGCTGTCGTCGGACTCGCGCCGCCCATGTGAACCGTCGCGGCATAGCGCAGTACGTCGATTCCCAGGTTGGCGGCCAGTTCCTCGGAGGTCGTGTAGATCGGCGGCGGAACCATGCCGTCGATGTCGCCCGGCTTGAGCCCCGCGTCGGCGATCGCCCGGCGCGAGGCTTCGAGCATCATGTCGACCGCACTTCGCTCGGTGCCCTTGACGAAATCGGTCTCGCCGATACCAGTGATCGCGGCCTTGTCGGAAAATCCGGTCACGAGCCTCGCCCCGATCAGCGAAAACGGCTGGCCAGCGCGAGCGCGCTTTCGGCATCGGCAACGAGATCCGCCAGGACTGCGGCAGCGGGACGCACGGCATGGATCAGACCAATGCCCTGTCCGGCAAAGCCGGGCAGGATATCCTTGCGCTTGGCCTCGATGCCGGCTGCCATGACCGGACCGGCGATCATCGACTGGTACGGCATCGGCAAGGGCTCCTTGCCGGCTGCGACCCAGGCGTCGGCCCACTTGTTGCGGATCATCCGCGCGGGCTTGCCGGTGATCGACCGGCTGACCACGGTATCGGCATCGCCGCCCTCAACGATTGCCTCTTTCTGGAAATCCTCGATCCCCGCCTCTTCGGTGGCCAGGAACGCCGTGCCGACCCACGCGCCTTCGGCGCCGAGCATGAACGCAGCGGCCACACCGCGCCCGTCGGAAATGCCGCCCGCGCCCAGAACTGGCACGCGGTCGCCCACTGAATCGACCACCTGCGGGATCAGCGAAATTGTCCCGATCGGCGAATTGTGCCCGCCGCCGTCGTGGCCCTGGGCGACGATCATGTCGATCCCGCTTTCGACCACCTGCCGCGCGTGCTGGACCTTGCCGACCACCGCCATGACGACCGTTCCATTGGCGTGGAGCCTGTCCATCCACGGACCGGGGTTGCCAAGGCCTGCGGCATAGACCGGGACCTTTTCCTCGATCACCACTTCCATCTGGGCTTCGAAGAACTCTTTCGAGAACAGTGGCGGCCCGCCCTCGGCATCGCGCCCGCCGATCGCCCGCCGTACCGCCTCGCCATCGGCACTGGCCAATCCTTCGCTGGCCATGAAATCTGCGGCAAACTGGCGGTATTCGGCCGCCAGCGCCATCGGATCGGCGGGTGCTGCGCCGCTCTGCGGGGGCTTGCCCCGGCGTACCGAGGCCGGCAGCAGGGTATCGACCCCGAAGGGCTTGTCGGTCAGTTTTCGGGTCTGGCGAATCCAGTCTCGCAGACGCTCGGGCGCGCAGGCTGCTGCACCCAGAACGCCAAGCCCGCCAGCATTCGAAACCGCGGCCGCCAGCGCCGGCACGCTGGCCCCGCCCATCCCGGCGAGGACAATCGGGTATTCGATCTTCAGCATTTGGCAGATGCGGCTGTTCAGGGCCATCGTTTCTCTCCCTTTCAGGTTTCCCGGTTTGCGTTCCCCCAGCGGACCTTTTGGGCGAGCAGTTCGGGACTGCGTTCGGCCAGGTATTGGGTCGATCCAGCAATCAGCCGGTCCATCTGGCGCCGCGCGCCGGCCACGTCACGCATCCGCACGGCATGAAGCACACGCCCCAGGCACCGCAACTGGGTGTCGCGCTCCTGGGCCGAATAGCCCAGGCCCACCGACATGCTGCGGGTCAGTAGGTGCAGCGCGGAAATCAGCAGGCCAAAGGTCGGGTTCCCGCTGGCCCAGCCCAGCAGGTCGTGAAATCGCCGGTTGGTTTCTTCGAATTGCGGACTTTCGCGTTCGCGCTCGAGCTGCGCCAGGCAACCCTCGAGCGCGGCAAGATCTGCGGCGGTGGCCATTTGCGCGGCCCTTGCCGCTACTGTCGGGGCAATCGCTTCGCGCAATTCGAGCAGCGCCTGGAGGTCCGCATCCATGAATTGCAGGATCAGCGCCATCGAGCTGGCGAAATCGGCGGTCTGGGGCCGGGCGACGACCGGTCCACCACCCCGACCCTTGGTGAGATGGATCACGCCTTGCAGTTCGAGAAAACGCAGTGCTTCGCGCAGCGTCGCGCGCGCCACGTCGTAGCGCGCCAGCATGGCATCCTCGTGAAGCAGCCGGTCGCCCGGTCCTCGGGCGTTGCTCTCGATATCCTCCACAATCTCGCGCGCCAGCACCAAGGCGCGCTTGGCCTTGGCCCGGCCCAAGCTTGCGGCAGCGGACGGATGGCGAGGGGAGGCGTGATCTGAGCGCATGATATTCTGATAAGAATTTATCAGAATTCTGTCAATCACCACGCATGAGATCGCTCATACTGGGAACCTTGCATGTTAATCTGATCCTATTTATTGACCGACTTGCCATTTGTCTCTACCATCCCCGGCGCAGACCGAGGTGTAAGAGGCGGCCATGACCACACTGACGATAAGCCCTGACCAGGATAGCGCGGAATTGTCCCGGTTCGTTGCCGGAATCCCGCTTGCGGAAATCGACGTTTCCCGCCCAAGCCTGTTCCAGAGCGACAAGATCGGAGCCTTCTTCGAGCGGCTGCGGCGCGAGGATCCGGTTCATTACTGCGCCGAAAGCTCCTACGGACCCTACTGGTCGATCACCCGATACGACGACATCATGGCGGTCGACACCAACCACAAGGTCTATTCCTCCGAAGCCAAGCTCGGCGGAATCGCAATCCAGGACATGCACCGCGACCAGAGCAATCTTGAGCTCGAGATGTTCATCGCGATGGACCAGCCCAAGCACGATGCCCAGCGCAAGGCGGTGACGCCGGCAGTGGCGCCATCCAACCTGCTGCTGCTCGAACCGGTGATCCGCGAGCGCGCCGGCGCGATTCTCGATGCGCTGCCGGTTGGCGAGGAGATCGACTGGGTGAAATGCGTCTCGGTCGAACTGACCACCATGACGCTGGCGACACTGTTTGACTTTCCCTGGGACGAGCGGGCGCGCCTGACCCGCTGGTCGGACGTCACGACCGCCATTCCGGGAGCGGGAATTGTCGATTCCTTCGAACAGCGCCGCGCCGAGCTGATCGAGTGCGCGATGTACTTCAAGGGGCTGTGGGACCAGCGGATCGATCAGCCGGAGGGGAACGACCTGATTTCGATGATGGCCAATTCGCCCGCCACGCGCGACATGCCGTTCCTTGAGTTTCTGGGCAACCTGCTGCTCTTGATCGTCGGTGGTAACGATACCACCCGCAATTCGATCAGCGGCGGCGTCCTGGCGCTGAACCGGCACCCCGACCAGTATGACAAGCTAAGGCGCGATCCCGCCGTGATCAGCAGCATGGTGCCGGAAATCATCCGCTGGCAGACCCCGCTCACCCACATGCGCCGAACCGCGCTTGAGGATAGCGAGATCGGCGGCAAGCGCATCGCCAAAGGTGACAAGGTGGTGATGTGGTACCTCTCGGGCAACCGCGACGAAACGGCGATCGACCGACCTGAAGAGTTCATCATCGACCGCAAGAATCCCCGCCAGCACCTTTCGTTCGGCTATGGCATCCATCGCTGCATGGGCAACCGCCTGGCCGAACTGCAATTGCGGATCATCTGGGAGGAAATCCAGAAGCGTTTTGACTTCGTCGAGGTGGTGGGTGAGCCCGAGCGACTCCTGTCGAACCTCGTTCGCGGCATCACCCGCCTACCGGTCAAGCTTCACGCGCATTGATTTGCACGCCAAGGGAAAGTCAGATCCCATGATCAAGGTCACATTTGTAGCTCACGATGGCCGCAAGCTCCGCGTCGAAATCGGCGAGGGTTTGACGGCGCGAGAAGCGGCGCTGTTCAACGACGTTCCCGGCATCGACGGCGATTGCGGCGGCCAGTGCGCCTGTGCGACATGCCACGTCCAGGTCGATCCAGCCTGGATCGACCTGGTCGGGCGCCTTGCGGATGACAGTATGGAAGCCGATCTGCTCCAGTTTGCCGAAGGGACCACGGCGGAAAGCCGCCTTGCCTGCCAGATCAGGCTCGACGCACGGCTTGACGGACTTGTCCTCCATGTTCCGGAGCAACAATACTGAGCTCGGGCTGACGGTTGTCCAGCCGGTGATCTAGCTCCTCAACCTTGTTGCGCCTTTTCCCGGTGCGCCGCGGTCCAGGCGTACCAGGCTCCGAGTACGATTACCGCATGAGCCGCCAGCGTTGTGAAGACGACCCATGCCGCCTCGCCGCTGCACAGCAGGCTGTAGATGTCCCAGGCCGCGCCGACCGCTTCGGTGAGCACGATCACCGGGACCAGCGCGACATATTTCCACGGCTGCCGCGCGCCCCACAGGGCGACGACACCGATCGCGGCCAGCTGTATCCCGACGATCAGCCAAGCATCGAGCAGCAGGCCGAACACCGGCTTGCCCTGGCCCAGATCAATTCCCGGGTAGATCAGGGGCAGGGCCCCCGCATAGATCGGCGGCCAGAGCAGGACCAGATTACACAGGTACCAGATTCCGCTGGCGATGAAGAAGATGCGCAGGCTTTGCATGGTTCAATCTCCAAAGGCTGCGCCGGTCAGTCGGCGACCGCGAAAATGTCGGACGTTGCGCCGGCGATCCGTGCAGCCTTGAACGGCGCATAGTCGGGGCAGGCCATGAACGCTTGGACATCCGCCATCGCGGGGAAGCGGAAGATCACCGTATAGTGCGGCACCGCGCCTTCGCCTTCGAATCGTTCGAACCGGTTGGAGCGGCAGATCAGTTCGCCGCCGAACCGCGCAACCATCGGCGGGACATTGGCTTGGTAGTCCGCAACCCAGCCATCGTCGTGTGAGGTGACGGAAGCGATGAAATAGGCGGCCATGATTGTTCCCTCCGTGTCGTTACCGGTCTGGTCGGCGGCTCCCGGTTCGCCGCGTCAAAAAAATCGGTTGCCGGGGCGCGGCAAACCGAAATGATCGCGCAGGGTGGTTCCTTCGTAGTCCTTGCGGAAAATGCCCCGGCGCTGCAATTCGGGCACGACCAGATCGACGAAATCGTCGAGCCCCGCCGGCAGATAGGGGAACATCACGACGAACCCGTCCGAACCGCGCTCCTCCAGCCATTGCTCCATCTCGTTGGCAATCGAATCCGGAGTGCCGACGAAGGCGAGCCCGGCATAGCTGCCGGCTTTCGCGGCGAGCTGGCGGATCGTGAGGTTGTGCTGCCGGGCTTGCGTGACCAGCATTTCACGAGAAGTCTTGCTGGCGTTGGTATCGGGTATCTCGGGGAGGGGGCCATCGGGGTCGAACCCCGAAACATCATGATCGAGCATGCCGCACAGCGAGTGAATCCCGCTTTCATAGTGAACTAAGCTGTCCAGGTGAGCGCGCTTGGCCTTGGCCTGCTCGACCGTGTCACCGACAACGACGAGCGCGGCGGGCAGGATCTTGAGATGATCGGGATTGCGTCCGATCGGGATCATCCGCCCTTTCACATCGGAATAAAAGCTCTTGGCGGCGGCAAGATTCGAAGCGGCGGCAAAGACGACTTCGGCGGTTTCGGCGGCAAGCTGGCGTCCGGGATCCGAGGCCCCAGCCTGGAAGATGACCGGCCAGCCCTGCGGGGGGCGGGCGATGTTGAGCGGACCGAGGACCGAGAAATGCGGCCCTCTGTGATCGAGCACGTGCATCCGCGCGGGATCGAAGTAGATGCCGCTTTCCGCATCGCAGACGAAGGCGTCTTCCGCGAAGCTGTCCCACAGGCCAGTCACGACGTCGTAGAATTCGCGGGCGCGTCCGTAGCGTCCGGAATGATCGGGCTGCACCTCGAACCCGAAATTCTTCGCGCTGTCGGGGTTGGACGTGGTCACGACGTTCCAGCCGGCCCGCCCGCCGCTGATGTGATCGAGTGAGGCAAAGCGGCGCGCGACGTGAAAGGGTTCGTCGAAGGTGGTGGAAGCGGTCGCGACCAGCCCGATCCGTTCAGTCGCGCCGGCCAGCGCCGACAGCAGGGTGAAGGGTTCGAACGAGGTGACGGTGTGGCTGCGGCGCAGCGCCTCGACCGGCATGTTCAGAACACCGAGATGATCGGCCATGAAAAAGGCATCGAACTTGCCCGCCTCGAGCTTGCGGGCGAATTGACGGATCGCGGCGAAGTTGAAATTCGCATCCGGGATTGCCCCGGGGTAGCGCCAGGCGCCGGTATGGATGCTGACCGGCCGCATGAACGCGCCGAGGTGAAGCTGGCGTTGCTGGCTCATGCGTTTCGTTCCTTCAGGTTCGCGAAGACTGCCGGGGATCACCTTCCCGGCAGCTTTTCCAGTATCTGGCGGGTCAGGTCCGCTGTACTGCCGTCGCCACCTAGATCGGGGGTCAGGTCCGCTTGCGGATCGAGCAGGACCGCTTCGATCGCGGCCAGCACCATCGCCGCGGCTTCAGCTTCTCCCAGATGGTCGAGCATCATTGCCCCCGACCAGATCTGGCCGATCGGATTGGCAATACCCTGGCCGGCAATGTCCGGGGCCGAACCGTGCACCGGTTCGAACATCGACGGAAAGCGCCGCGGCGGATTGAGATTAGCCGACGGCGCGACCGCTATCGTCCCGGTTACGCCGGGACCGAGATCGGACAGGATGTCGCCGAACAGATTGGATCCGACCACCACGTCGAAGCGTTCGGGTGACATCACGAAGCGGGCCGCCAGAATGTCGATATGGTACTGGTCGGTGGCGATCTCGGGATATTCCGCGCCGATCGCCGCGAAACGCTCGTCCCAGAACGGCATCGAATGGTATAGCCCGTTGGACTTGGTGGCCGAGGTGACGTGCGGCCGGCCAAGCTTGCGCGCGAAATCGAAGGCGTAACGCAGGATCCGGTCGGTGCCGCGGCGGGTGAATACTGCCTGCTGGATGACGATTTCATCCTCTCCGGTGCCGGTGCGGCCGCCGATCCGGGAATATTCGCCTTCCGAATTTTCCCGCACCACCCAGAAGTCGATATCGCCGGTACTCTTGTCGCGCAGCGGCGAGCGAATGCCGGGCAGCAACCGCACCGGCCGGAGATTGACGTATTGATCGAATTCGCGCCGGATCGGCAGCAGCAAGCCCCACAGCGAGACGTGATCGGGCACCCCGGGATAACCGACCGCGCCAAGGAAGATTGCGTCATGATCGGCAAGCCGGGTGAGCCCGTCATCGGGCATCATTTTCCCGGTGGCAAGATAGGTTTCGCAGCTCCAATCGAAGTCGCGAAACTCGAGCGCGAAGCCGCATCGCTGCGCGACCGCCGACAAGACCCGCACCCCGGCGGGCAGAACTTCGCGGCCGATGCCGTCGCCGGGGATATTAGCTATGGTATAGCGGTTCAAGACTGTTTCCCGTGCCGAAAGGTCAAAGGTAGCTGTTCAGGGTTTTGAGGACCCGGTAAGCCCCCAGGAATGTCGGCGCATCGACGCCGAGGCGTTCGGCGGCCTCGGCGAGCGGCCCCAGCACTTCGTCAACCTCCATGCGCCGGCCGGCCACCAGGTCATCGTGCATCGAGGTCCGCGCCGGCCGGTTCTCCGGCTTGAACCGGCCGACCATGGCCATCACCCCGGCAAGTGCTTCGTCGAAACTTTGGCCGTTGATCTCGACGAGCCGTGAGACAGGGGCAAAGAAATTTCGCGGTTCGTAACCCAGCGCCTTGTAAATCGCCAGCAGGTCCTTGACGATCAGGACATACTGGGCCGCGCCTTCGCGCACCGCCACACCGTCGATGAAATCGAGCTCTTTGATGCCGCCCAGGGTGCTGGCGCTCCACGATGAAGCACTTCCGACCTGGACCAGTTTTTCCCAATGGACATGGGTGATGTCGGCAGTCGAGCGGGACCCCATCCCGGCCGAGTCCAGCGCCTCGGCCATTGTCCGGGTGCGATCGCTTTCCCCGCCTCCCAGTTCGCCGAAATAGGCGGTTACCGGGACGGCCATATTGTTGAGCGCGCGGCCGGGTTCGAGCAGGGTTGCGCCGTCCATGATCGACCCGCCGATCACCTTGTCCTTGCCGAACGCGGCCTGCAGCCGGCCTTCCTTGCCAACCCCGTTCTGCAAGGTGAGGGCGCAGGCTGTCCGGTCAACCAGCACTGTCGCATCGGCCAGCGCCTGATCGGTGCCCTTCGCCTTGGTCAGCAAGATGTAATAGTCGATCGCGTCCTCGACCTCAGCCGGGGTCTCGACCGCGAACAGGTTGTCGCGCTGCACGAACTGTGCACGCACCCCTTCGATTTGCAGACCGCCCTGACGGATTGCCTCGACATGGGGTTTGCGCGCAATCAGCGTTACCTTGTGTCCGCGGCGGGCCAGGAAGCCGCCGACAACGGAACCAAGACCGCCTGCGCCGTGGATGCAGAAATGCAATTGCTTTGTCATTGGTAGTGTCCTGCGTTCGATCAGGCGATGCCGAGCTCGATGAGCTTGGCTCTGATCTCTTCCTTCTTCTGCGGGGTCACGTCGGCAACCGGCGGCAGGATCGGGCCGGCCTTGAGGCCGATCGCCTCATACCACGCCTTGATGTTCGCCAGTGCCGAAGCATAGGTCGCGGTGCGCGCAATATCCCAGACGAACTGGTCATGGTAATATTCGCGGACATCGTGCAGGCCTTCCCACTTGGTGCGGGCCTCTTCCCATTTGCCCTGGTTGGCGAGGTTGATATAGTCGCGCGCGAGGTGGCGCTTTTTGCCATAGAGCATGAACGACAGTTCGCCCCAGCACACCGTCCCGCCCAGCCGGAGGTCTTCGAGGAAGAAATATTCGAACGGCTCCATGGTGTTGAAGCCTTCGGGCATCAGGCTGCGGATCTTGATCGTCTCGGCGCGGTTAAGCGCACCCTGCTTGACCCCGATCACGGTATCGAGATCGGCTAGGCGGCGCATCAGGTTCCAGCTCAGCACCGTGCCCGAAACCGGGGTGCGGTAGAGGCAGACCGCCATATTGCTGCGATCGGTCAGATACTTGAACCAGGCGAAAATCTCGTCGTCGGTTCGCAGCTGGACGACCGGGTTGATGACTTCGGCGCCGTTGAAACCCAATTTCTCGACGAACTGCATCTTTTCGAGCGCGAGGTGGACCGACGGGTCGAGGATGATCGTCCACAGGTCGAGCCGCCCGGCGTTGGCATCGGCGACGATCTCGTGAAAGCGCATCCATTCGGACGGAGTGACGTTCCAGCATTCGGCAATGAAGCCGCCGACAACCAGGCCATCAAGGCCCATTTCGACGTATTTGTCGATGTTGTAGCGGATCCCGTCGATATCAAACTTGTGGTCGGCGGTCATCGGGGTGATCGGGCACTGGTAGAACCCCCGGACTGTCTCGGTGGCCCACTTCTTGGCGTCTTTGCGATCGTAGTCCATGTTAGTATTCCTTCACCCTTTGTCTGGTTGACTTGTTGGCAATGTGCCGAGCTAGGTTGCGGCCAGCGCCGATTGGGCAGCGGCAAGGCGCGCGATCGGAACGCGGAACGGAGAGGCGCTGACATAATCGAGGCCGACCCTTTCGACGACGCCCGCGCCCTCGTGGCCGAGCACAGCCGGCAGTGGCGTCGGAAAATGCTGGTCGCGCACGGTCAGGTCGGTGTGACACATGCCGGCCGCAGCAATCTTGACTAGTACCTCGCCGTCGCGAGGATCTTCGAGCGATACGGTGTCGAGGACGAATTCCCCGCCCTGACGTTCGATGATCGCGGCATAGGCTTCCATGCAAATTCTCCCGATCTGGCGCCAAATCGCGCATTTCTAACAAAAGAAATACAGATTCTTGTCTTGCGTGACTCTCGCATCGAGGATAAGTTTTCGCCGGAAGACCTTGAAACCATTGCCGTCCTGGCGCAACTTGTCTTCACGCCCCAATGTATGCACCGTGACTTCAGTCTGGCGGCGGTTGCGGTAGACAAGGATGTTCGACAGGACGTCCAATTCGCCGTTTTCGGCTTCAAAGGCTTCGACATTCGACACGAAGTACCGGATTTTGGATGGCGGATCCTCCATCCAGACCTGACCTGAATAAAGCCGTTCGACACGCTGCTTGAGCTCTTCGAAGTCGTCGTTGTAAATTGCCGCATCGTCTGGCGTTGGGTCCGGGCGCCGGTCTCTCACGAAGCGCTGTTCGTAAATCGGCATCCAGTAATGGATGTCTTCGGCGACCATTCCGTGCAGCCATTCCCGGTACTGCCCGGTCTGCAACAGTCTGACCTCGGCACGATAGTGCGCTTCGACGGCGTAGTGCACATCCGGCGTCACCGGAACTTGTTCGGTCGACATGTTCTCTCCGTAGTTGTCGATATTTGGACCGGCTCTGGCGATCATTCGGCCGCGTTGAGCTTTTCGTTCCAGAAATTGCGATTCGTGAAGACCGAATCCCAATTGTCGTCGTTTGCCTTCACGCTCGCCCAATCGGGGGCATCGATCATTTCCTTCCAGAACCGGTAGAAGCCCCGGTAGGATGTCTCGCCAATGAAGCTGATGCCGACGATTCCGGGATAAACCGGATGCGGTCCTTCGTAGCCGACGCCCATGGTCGAATTCATCATGCCGTCACGCGTGATCACGCCACGGTTCACGTAGGTTGCCGAAGACATGTTTTCGCCGTCGTCGCTTTCCAGCGTCCCGGCGGTTCCGAATGTTCTCGTCGCTTCGCGCTGTATCGCACTCTTGGTAGCGGGATCGGCATCGCTCGGCACCATGGTATAGGTCCATACTTCAATCTCGTGCGGCCCGCGTGGATGCCAGATTTTGAAGGTGTTGGTGCCATACAGGAACGAGCAATTGGGGAAGATCCCGCCGTTCCAGTGCCCGACATAAAGCCGTTCGCGATCCGCGCCAAACTTGCGGCGCACCTCGCCGCGGGTGTCCTCAAGATATTTGTTCCAGCCGTCGCCCTTTCGGTGGATCCCAGCCGCCGCGTTGTCGACCAACCCAAAGCCATGACCATGCCGGGTCGTGAACTGCAATCCAAGATCGTCGAAGGGAATGTCCGCGCGGTTGCCGGCCAGTCCCGCAAACGGACCACCGATCTGACCAAGCGCCGCCGCATGGGTCCATCCGACATGATATCCGTCGCCGACAAAATTTTCGGCCGGCACTTTCCAGTTGCAGTGAAGCAGGCTCTTCATCGGCGGACCGAGCAGTTCCAGCCCAGCGCCCCCTCCTTCCCAGATGGTGTCGAGATAAAAACGGAATTCGCCCAGGTAGTCTTCAAGGCTTGGCGCTTCGGGATCATGGCAACCGAAAATGAAACCCTTGTAGGTTTCGACCCGAACAGACTTCGCCGCCAGCTCTTGCTTATCGAGTTTGTTGTGGTAACAGCGCGACTCGAGTGGGACATCGACCAACGATCCATCCTGCCCGTACACCCAGCCGTGATAATTGCAGACGAACGCCTTGGCGTTACCGCTGTCGGCGTGGCAAATCTGGTTGCCGCGGTGCGTGCACGAATTGATAAAGGCGCGGAAGGTCCCGTCGCTCTGGTGCGAAAGGATGATCTTGTCCTCGGCCATATAAGTCGTGATGAAGTCGCCCGGCTTCGGGAGAAGCGATTTGTGGCCGAGCATCAACCATGCCCGGGAAAAAATCCGCTCTATTTCAAGATCATAAACGTCTCTGTCCCAGAACACCTGACGGGACTGGCTAGCATTGACAGTGTCTACGAGTGTGGTGTCGCCGCTCATGGCTCTCTCCGGTTTCACGCCCCCGATTGTCTTCGGCAGAATCGTGCACTAAGGGCAATGCGATGCACGATATGCAAAAAGTCGACGCTATGCAAGTGGGATTGAAATGGTCGGGCCGTTCCGTCTGATGGGCGCTGCCAACTGTTCCCCAGGCTGGCGGCGTGCCCCAGGTTACCTGTGGAATTCACCATTCTTGCTGCTTTCGCTCGCTTCGCTGTTCTGGGCCTTGAATCCCATCGTCGGCCGGGCGGCGCGCGACTTGCTTTCTCCCCTGTCGCTGGCCTTTTGGCGTTGGGTGGTTGCTTTGCTGTTCGTTCTGCCATTTGCCTGGCAGCACATCGTGGCCGATCGTCTGGTCCTGCGCGAGTCCTGGCGCCTGCTCGCGGTATTGGGCGTATTCGGCGTGGGGGTGTTCGCCTTCATCGTTTACTGGAGCCTGCAACTCACTACAGCCACCAACAGCCTGCTGCTGCAATCGACCATGCCGGTAATGACTCTGGTCATGCCCAGCATCCTCTTTGGGGAGCGGATCAGGCCGCTATTGGTTGCCAGTGCGACGCTGTCCTTTACCGGAGTCGTCTGGATCGTGACCAGAGGGCAGCCTTTCGCGTTGCATCTTGGCGGGCTCAACCACGGCGACTTGCTCGCCCTGACCGGGGTCTTCCTTTACTCGGCCTATGCGACGTTCTTGCGCAAGGTGCCCGCCATACACCACATCACTCTGCTCGCGGTGCTGTTCGCGGTCGGCATGGGAGCGCTGGCTGTACCTTACCTGGTCAGCCTGGCCGACAGCGGGGTCGCCACGCCACGAATTGAAGTGATTAGCGCAGTGGTCTATGTTGGCATCTTTCCCTCGCTGATTGCCTATGCGTTCTTCAACCGCGCGGTAGTCCTGATCGGTTCAGTAAGAGCCGGCGTCTACATGAACCTGCCTACAGTGTTTGGTGTTTTTCTGGCGGTGCTGCTGTTGGGGGAGAGACTCGAAACCTATCACATGGTCGGAGCGGCCATTGTGGTGGCCGCGATATTCGTTTCGCGCCGAGCAGCGGCGGGCCAGACAGAAAACAGGGGAGAGCGGAAACCATGAGTGATGATCCCCGAGACGGTTTTCGCGATGCTGGCTTGCGCGCGGCCCGGTGTGATCCATTCCGTTGTGTTCGGCGGGTTCGCCCCACCCGAACTGGCCAAGCGGATCGACGATGCCACCCCCAAACTGGTGCTCACCGCTTCGTGCGGAATCGAGGGCAGCCGCACCATTGCCTGCAAGCCGTTGGTCGACGAAGCGCTGGTCCTTGCCGCCCACTCGGTCGAGCATGTCGTCCTGGTCCAGCGCGAACAGCTAACCGCGGACTTGATGCCCGTCCGAGACATTGACTGGCACGATCTGCGGCGGAGGACCGCCGATATGCCGGTGCCTCCATGCGTTCCTCTCGCCTCCGGCGATCCGCTCTACATCCTCTACACTTGGGGCACCACAGGAACTCCCAAGGGTGTGGTGCGCGACAATGGCGGACATGCCGTGGCCCTGTCGTGGTCGATGGCCAACATCTATGGCATCGGGGCACGGGACACGTTCTGGGCTGCCTCGGACGTCGGTTGGGTGGTGGGGCATAGCTACATCGTCTATGCCCCGCTGCTGGTTGGGGCCACGACCGTCCTGTTCGAAGGCAAGCCTGTCGGCACACCCGATCCCGGCACGTTCTGGCGGACCATAGCGCGCCATAATGTCAAGAGTTTCTTCACCGCGCCGACCGCGATTCGGGCGATCCGCAAGGAGGATCCCGATGCCCGGTACCTGAAGGAGATCGGCGTCGGCGCGTGCCGTGCCGTGTTTCTGGCCGGCGAACGCGCCGACCCGGAAACGATTGCCTGGCTGGAGCGGAAAAGCGGTTTGCCGGTGATCGATCATTGGTGCCAGACCGAGCTTGGCTGGCCGGCCATCGCTTCGTGCTTCGCGATGGGGGATCTGCGCCGCAAGCCTGGCAGCGCTGGCTTTCCGGTGCCAGGATATCAGTTCGCCATCCTCGACGACGAAGGATTTGCTCTGCCCGACAAGGCAAGCGGCAATGTTGTGATCAAGACCCCGCTGCCGCCCGGCACTTTCCGTTCGCTGTGGAACAACAACGCCACGTTTGTCCGAAATTTCGAGACGTTCCCTGGGTACTACGAAACCGGTGATGCAGGCTTTCGCGACAGTGAGGGCTTCATGCACATCATGGGACGAACCGACGACATCATCAACATCGCCGGTCATCGGCTGTCGACCGGACAGATGGAAGAGATCGTGTCGCGGCAACCAGGTGTCGCTGAATGCGCCGTCGTCGGTGCGGACGATAACCTCAAAGGTATGGTACCGATTGCTTTCGTCACCCCGCAGATTGGTTATGCGGCAGACAAGAGCATAGCCGAGCGCGCTGTCCTTGCCGTGCGTAGCGAGCTTGGTGCGATCGCGGCGATGAAGGCGGTGCTGGTCGTTGAGCAATTGCCCAAGACCCGTTCTGGCAAGATCTTGCGTAGCCTGCTCCGCAAGATCGTGAACCGCGAACCCTTTGATATCCCCGCGACAATTGACGATCCAGAAACGCCGGCCAAGATTGCGGCGGTTTGTCGGGAAGAATTGGGACTAGACGACCCTCATCTGCAAAATCCCGGTAAGTGATTGACCTGCATCATGAGTTTTCGACCGTTTAGAGCGAACGCTGCCGCTTCAGGATTTCATTGGCCGGGAAAGGAGGCGTTCGCGATCGCTCGGCGCGAGGAACTGCTCGGGACGGTGGTCAGCGACAAGGCAGAGTGAATAGCCCCTAGATTTCTGGACGCCTTCGATCCTAATTTTGAGGACAGGAGGCTATTATGGGGAAGCCCAACTTCAGTGATGAGTTCAAGCGTGATGCGGTGGCCCAGATCACCGAACGCGGGTATCTAGTGGCGGAGGTCTCGCAGCGGCTCGGGGTCAGCGCGCACTCGCTGTATGCGTGGAAGCGGCAGCTGGCGAAAGTCGTGTCTGGTGATGCCAGCAAGGATGCCGAGATCCGCCAGCTGAAGCGCGAGCTGGCCCGGGTGACCGAGGAGCGCGACATCCTAAAAAACGTAAGGCCCGCCCCCGTCTGCAAGGATAGAATGGATGGCGTAGTGGGTCTGCATCAACGTATCCGGTCTCAGGCTTGCTGTCCTGGCCAAGATGGGTTCCGCGCGGGTGGGGCCTCATAAAGCTATCGGCGTCATGCGCCACATTTTTAACCAGGCTAACCGCTCCGCCGGTTCGACCGTTATGCCATCTTTCTCACCTCCACAGACATGTCGAGCAGCCGGTTCTGCCAGGCCGCAATTGCGTCAGGTCAAGCTTGCTTGCGGCCGATATGCGTCGCCGCGCCGAAGGACAGCCCAGGCGATCCGAGCCAGCTTGGCAGCCAGCGCAACCACCACAACATTGGGATGCGCGCGTGCAAGCAGATTGCGGATCCAGGCCCCGAGTGCCGTTGGTCTTTCGGCGAAGTGCCGCATCGCCGCCCGCGCGCCGTGGATGAGCTGGGTTCGCAGGTAGCGATTTCCGCGTTTGCTGATCCCGAGCATTTTGGTTTTGCCGCCGGTTGAATGTTGGCGCGGCGTCAGACCGAGCCATGCAGCCAGATCGCGTGCCTTGGCGAACGCGCTGGCATCACCCACTGCGGCGACCAAGGCCGTTGCATTGATCACGCCGATGCCGGGAACCGTAACCAGACGCCGTGCCAGATCGTCTTCCCGCGTCATTGCAATCAATTCCTCGTCATAGGCGCTGATCCTGCGATCAAGGTCCGCCCATTCCTCTCGCAAGTCGTTCAGTAGACGCAGCATTCGGGCGCTGATCGCAAGTTCGCCCGACATAAGTTCGCCCAGTCGCCGGATCAGAGGAGCACGCCGTTGCGGCAGGATGATGCCACGCTCCAGCAAGACCGCGCGCAATTGGTTGGTTAGCCGTGTTCGCTCCGCAACCAGCCTCGCTCGCGCCCGATGCAGAATTTGTAAATCCAGCTGCGCTTCGCTTTTCGGCGTCACCAGGCGCATTGTCGGACGGGTCGCGGCTTCGGTGATAGCCTCGGCATCCCGGTCGTCGGTTTTCTGGCGCCTTGACGTAATGCTGAACGTATTCCGGCGACATCAATCGCACGACGTGTCCCTGCGTCACGAAGATGCGGCTCAGAAAGTGCGCCCCGCAGCATGCCTCCATCGCCACCACGCATTGCGGCAACTTCGAGACGAACCTGATCAGCCCCTCGCGCGTCATTCGCCGACGCATCACGACCGCGCCCGTGGCATCAAGGCCTGCGACGCTGCAGCTGTTCTTGCCAAGATCTACGCCCAAAATGCTGATCGCCGGATTCGTCATAGATCTTCTCCACTTCCATTCCGGCAGCATGATAATGCCGGTCGGTGAGGGGCGGGCCATCCCATAAAGCCACCGCGTATTTCGCCCCAGATGCAAAGTGAGGTACGCGTTCATCGCCGAGCATCGTGATCGTTTCCGTGTGCGGGCAATGTGCCGGTGCCTCGCCGTGCAGCCCAGTGGCTATTATGCCTGGCAGAAGAGTCCGCTGAGCCAGCGGGCTCGGGAAGACGCTCGGCAGACGGAGTTGCTGCGGCAAGCCTGGAACGACAGCGGCAAGGTCTATGGCTACCGCAAGCTGCACGATGTGCTCGATCGGGGAGAGACATCCTGCCCGAACCGTATCGCCCGCCTGACCAGACTGGCGGGTATCAAGGCGCAGATCGGCTACAAGCGCCGGCCGGGCAGCTATGGCGGCAAGCCATCGCTGGCGGTCGACAACACTCTGGATCGCCAGTTCGACGTGGCTGCGCCAGACCGGGCCTGGGTGACGGACATTACCTACATCCGCACCATGGAGGGCTTTGCCTATCTGGCCGTCGTGATCGATCTCTACTCCCGCCGGGTGGTGGGGTGGTCGATGCAAAGCCGGCAAACCACCGATGTGGTGCTGCAGGCGCTGCACATGGCTGTATGGCGGCGCAAACCGAAGCAGCGGGTGCTGATCCACTCAGACCAGGGCTCGCAGTTCACCAGCATGGACTGGGCTGCGTTCATCCGGGCTCACAATCTTGAGCACTCGATGAGCCGACGCGGCAACTGCCATGACAATGCCGTCGCCGAGAGCTTCTTCTCCTCGCTCAAGCGCGAACGCATCCGCCGCCGCACCTACAAAAACCGCGAAGAAGCCCGACAGGACGTGTTCGATTACGTCGAGATGTTCTACAACCCGGTGCGCAAGCAGGTCAGGAACGGGATGCTGTCACCCGTCGAGTTCGAACGGCAGCAGATTTTGAAAGCGGAAGGCGTCTAGTCATCTGGAACTGAAATAAGCTTCATTGTATGCTGCCTGCGCGAGAGGAGCGCAGTATGGCCAACGCTATCGGCAGACCGACGAAACCAGTGGTTCTGGAAGCGGAGGAACGGGAATATCTGGAGCGGCAGGTGCGCCGACGGCGAGTGTCCCGTTCGATGTCGGAACGATGCCGGATCATCTTACGATGTGCAGACGGCATCCAGAGCAAGGTCGTGGCGGCTGAGTTGGGCGTGCACGAGCACACAGTCGGCAAGTGGCGCAGGCGCTTTCTCAAGGATCGTATCGAGGGGCTGCTGGACGAAGCTCGACCAGGCAGACCCCGGACGATCGCGGATGATCAGGTGGCAGCCGTGATCGAGCGGACACTGCGCTCGAAGCCAGATGACGCGACCCACTGGTCAATCCGTTCGATGGCAGGCGCGACCGGCTTTTCACATACCACGATCCGCCGAATCTGGGCGGCCTTTGGATTGCAGCCGCATCGCTCGGAGACGTTCAAGCTGTCCAGCGATCCGCTGTTCGTCGACAAGGTCCGTGATATCGTTGGCCTATATCTGTCGCCGCCCAACCGCGCATTGGTGCTCAGCGTGGACGAGAAGAGCCAGATCCAAGCACTCGATCGCGAGCAGCCGGTCCTGCCGATGATGCCCGGCATGCCCGAGCGTCGCACGCACAGCTACGTCCGCCATGGCACGACCTCACTCTTCGCCGCGCTTGATATCGCCTCGGGCTTTGTCATCGGGAAATGCTACAAGCGGCACCGCGCCGCCGAGTTTCTCGACTTTCTCAAGCAGATCGACGCGCAGGTGCCGCCCGACCTCGATGTCCACATCATCATGGACAATTACGCCACCCACAAAACCGCGCTGGTTCGGACATGGCTCGCTCGTCGGCCGCATTACCACGTCCATTTCACGCCGACCTCGGCATCCTGGATCAACCAGGTCGAACGTTGGTTTGCAGAGCTCACCCGCAAGCAGTTGAAGCGCGGTGTCCATACCTCCACCAGCGAGCTGGAGCAGGACATCCGCACCTTCATTGAACGCCACAATGAGAACCCGAAGCCATACCGGTGGACCAAGTCGGCCGACGAGATCCTCGCCTCCGTCAAGCGCTTCTGCCAAACCGCAGAACGTACATTATGCGGCGAACTTTAGATTCAGATGACTAGCTCGTCGCCCCATATCTCATCGTTGTATAATGTGCAAATATTATCCCATTACGCCATTTGCCGCGACCGGAACGGCGGCCGCCACTCGGTCTGGAATGAGGCCTGTTCGGAGGCATCAAACCGCACGCGACTGAAGCGAGTGATACCCACCGGCGCGCCGGGCTTCGTCCAGGCGCATTCCCGCATCAACGGCGGCGAGGATCGCTTTTTCGGCGATTTCTACTTCTTCGGCGATCGCAACGACTTCCTCGACCCGGCCCGCCGGAATCGCGACGACCCCATCGGAATCCCCAACCAGCCAATCGCCGGGCTCGATCCGCACCTCTACAAGTTGAATCGGCACACCATAAGCATGCGCGGTGGATCTGTCTTTGGCAGTCCGCATTGTGACGCTGCGGGAGAATACAGGGTATTTCAGCAAAACACAGCAATCGCTGTCTCGGCAGACACCATCGATCACCGTGCCTGCGACGCCCTTCTTGTGCGCCACACGGGTCAAGATATCGCCCCAGACGGTCTGATCCAATTTACCGCCGTTGTCGATTGCTACCACTGCCCCTTCGGGCACGTCGTCGATATAGTCTCCGACTATTCCCTGGGTCAGTCCGACCGGAAGCATCTGAACCGTGAAGGCTGGTCCCGCAAACTTCATCCCCCGTGCTACCGGCAGGATTCCAATCGCCTGGCCGCTGATCGCCAGACGATCCAGCGCATCGGACAAGGCGGTTACACCCACTGCATTCAGCCGCCTAACGAGTGTTTCCTCGCTCATCTCTTTCCCTGCCTATTTCAGCATTTCTTCGTAGTTCGCACCCATCACGTGATCAATTGGAGCGCCTTGCTCAAGCGCAGCGATCATGGCGGTTTCACGGCCAAGGATTCGCTCTGCCTCTGCCAGAACTTCGTCCACATGTTGTTGGTCGAAGAACACGACGCCGCTTCCATCCGCCACAACCCAGTCCCCGGGGTTGACCACTATGCTGCCGATTGTGACTCGGCAGCCCCAGTCATGCTCCGCGACCCGACCGCGCGCTGTAAGCGGAACAACTGCGCTACCGAAGACTGGGAAACCAAGCTCGCTGCTTTCATCCAGATCGCGACAAGCGCCGTCGACGATCACGCCGGCAATGCCTTTCCGTGCCGCGGCCCGGCTCAGCAGGCCACCCCAGCCAGAGGCATCGGTCCTTCCGCGATGCTCGACGACCACGATCTCACCCGGTTGTGCCGCCATGATGGCAGAGGCCCCCAGGTGCCGTTTGGGTAGTCCTTCGATAGCCGGTCCGAGTTTCACGGTCACAACCCTGCCGGAAATGCGCTGCCTGTTTGCGGTCAACCGGACGAGACCTGGGACGGTTCCGCGGAGACCGAGTTTGTCGAGTGCGTCTGAAATGGTGCAGGTGTCAAGGGCGGCGACACGCTGAGTAGCTGCCAAATAAGACGTTGGTGAGATGTCTTCAGGCATTGTCCGGCACCATCGCTATCGCTTCGCACTGCACCAGGATGTTGCCCGGGAGGTCATCGTAAACCAGCATATGCCGAGCCGGCCGCGACGAAGGATCGGGAAAGTGCGTGAGCCACAATTCGTTGATTGCCGGTCTAAGCTCTTTCGTCTTCACATAGAAGGTCAGTTTGGCAACATCGTCGAAACGCGCGCCGGCTGCTGCCAAGATCCGGTCCAGGTGCCAGAATGTCAGGCGGACTTGATCGCCAGCGTCTTCCGCCACTTCACCGGTTGCCGGATCCAAACCGTAGACCCCACCTGTCACGACAAGACGGTCCACCCGGCTCGCGGCAGGGATCGGATTGCCGGAATGGTGAAGGCCTTCAACTTCGATGCTGCGTCGTGTCACGATCCCCAATCCTTGAGAGCGACCTGTTGAATTACCGGAAGTCGCCGAAAATCTGCATCGTCGCCAGGCACGCAATCAAACGTCGAGACGGGAAAACAATCGACGGGCATTGCCTTCGAAAACACCGTTTAGAGCAGCCTGGTCAAGTGAAGGAAGCGCCTCGATCACGGGCTTGAGATCGTCGTAGTGACGCCCTGAAACAGGATCGATGCCGTCTCCCGATCCGGGCCTTTCCGTTCCGAAACAGCATCGGTCGTGTCCCACGGTCTTGAACAGAAGCGCGAGCGAATCCGGGTTATGAAGAACCGTGTCAAACCAGAATTTTCGTAGAATTTCATCGAATTGGGGTGCATCGGCAGCGATACGCCCCTGGGCCCGGGCCATTTCCCGATGCGAGCGCCACCGTCCGATCTGGTAGGGAATGGGACCGCCGCCATGGCTAATCATCAACTTGAGGTCGGGGAACCGGTCGAACACGTCGGCCCGGTAGATCGAGGTAATCGCCAGTCCCTCTTCCGCAATGAAATGCTCATCATAGGTCTCGCGCCCGTTGCAGCATTGTCCCGAATGGATATGGGCGGCAAGATCCAACTCACACAATTTCTCGTACAGCGGGTACCAATAGGGATCGCCGAGCGGAGGCGACCCGTTCATCCCCTCACTGGGGTCAGGGTTCAGCAAGACGCCCACGAAACCAAGCTCATCCAGCACTCGCTCGATTTCATCGAACAACGAGGTGACCGGCCGATCAACTTGCTGCGGCAAGGCTCCCACTCCCCGGAAGCGATTCGGATGCATCCGAACTGTCCGGGCAATCATGTCGTTTGTGTCACATGTCCAGTCGACGATGTCATTCCACCGGGCAGTTCCATTCAAGGTCAGGAATGGTCGAGGAGAAAGCAACTGCAGGTCGGTCCCCACCGCATCCATGATCCTGACGTTCTGGTCCGCGCTCTCTTCCAGCAGACGCTCGGACACCTGTGCACGATAGCTGCTGCCATATTGCCCCCCTGAAACCACAAGATTGCTCCTGTGCGCGTAGAGCGCCGCAGGCGCGACAAGGTGAGCATGGGCGTCGATTATCATTGCTTTGCGATCTTTCAGAGAAGTCCGGCCCTGGCTGGCAATTTCAGCAATGCTCAGCAGCCGATATCAAATCGGATATACCAGATACCGGGGCAGGACGGACGTATCGAGCTCGGCCCGTCTGGACAGCAGCTTCAACGCACCGGCTTTTTCCAAACGGATGGTATCCAGATATTGACCCGCAGCCAGGACTTGGGTGATGCCGCTATCGGTGGGCGTCATGAAGACCGAGAAATTCGATCGCATCGAGATAGTAGAGGCATCGGCGCGTTGATACGCGACGCGCTGGACGAAGTGACGGGTGCGATAGTCCTGGAACGTATCGACCCAGATATCGTTCACGAAAGTGACGCGATCCTCGAGCCGGGATCGGCAATCATCGTACATGAAACCCAGGGCGAGACCATTTTCCGAATTTTCGGCGGCACGGCAGATATAGGAGGCCTCGTCTTCCTCGGAATAGTTGGCGAGCCAGCCCTCCATGTCCTTGCCGTCAAGCGCGCTGGAGTCCGCTAGCAGAAGAGCGTCGAGCGCGGCCTCGATCGCAGTGTCGGTCTGCGTCATGCCTCGGCCCTCTCGAAACCCATCACCGACCGGTAATATTCCCAACGGGGAAGATTGCCGCTCTCGTCGTTCTGGAGGAATTCCGACTCCAGCTTCGACTGGTCGTGCACTCCCTTCTGGAAAATAGCATTGCCAGGGGTGTGATTGCCGATGTGGATGCGATGGAAGACCGACGCGTCCTCCATGCTGATCAGGCCGCAGGGGCCCAGCAGGTTGGAACTTTGCCGTAGGCGATGGCTGACCATGTCCTCATCATCGTCCTGGTGTGCGAAATAGGCGTAGTGGACTTCAACCGTCTCTTCGTCGATCGGGGTCGCGAAGCGCAGATTGATCACATCGAGATGCTTGGTCGAAACGAAGGTCGGGAAGAGCGAAACGATGCGCGACCCGACCGAGGGATCCTGCCCCTTGAAGGCGATCAGCGAAGCGTCCTTGAGCACTGTGGGGCCACTGACCACCGACAGCGCCGATTCGAAACAGATGTGCACGTGTTTCGTCGCGGCGAACTGGCGTCCCTTACCGCCTTGCCAATTGAGCATCTTGAATGCCTGGTGGAGCAATGGCGCATGGTAGCCATCATTGTCGGTATAGGACTTCCAGTTGCTGTCGTAGCGCACCTTCTGATAGCCCAGCAGCTTGAGCCTGCCGTCCCCTCCCAGCAGTTCGCGCAAGGTGTTCTGCGAATCGCCGAGGAATTCCGTCAACGTTTCGGTTTCAGCCGAAAGGGTCACGAAAATCAGGCCGTAGAAACTGTCGAACCGGGGCTGCGCCAAGGGATAGTCGGACTTGTCGAAGCCGGGCAGGAAATCGCGATGGTTGGGGCAACCGACCAGATCGCCCTTCGAATCGAAAAGCCAGCGGTGATAGGGGCATTCGAATTCGGTCTTGTTCCCCATCACCGCGGTTTCGAGCTGGTTGCCGCGATGCGAACAGGCGTTGTAAAACACCCGTACCAGCCCTTCAATATCGCGGGCAATCAGCAGCGGGACGCCAGCCAAGCGGAAGGTTTTGAAATCGCCTGGATTGGGCAATTCGCTTTCATGCGCGACCGGGTGCCATTCCTGCCCGAAAAAGATGCGCTTGATCTCCTCCGCGTAGATGTCCTTGCGGGTGAACGCCGCTTTCGGAACCTCGTTGAAGTTCTTGGGCCAGGTCAACCCCGTTTCGGTCATCGCGAACCTTCTAAGCGGCAGCCCCCAAATCTTCAGCTTCGAGCGCCTTGCCCAGTTCGGCCCACATCTGACCGGACTTGCGCGCGCCTGCCAGATAGGGCTCCGGACAGAGATGGTATGGCGGACGCACCGGCCCAGCCTTCATCCAGCCACCGGCGTCCATCCGCGCCTTTTCCAGCGCAATATTGTAGGTCGAGAATTCCTTGAAGCTGCCGTTCGGGAACAAGGGTGCCGCGGTCGGGCCGAGGCGGCCCATGAACGCCTTGGCCGCGCTCCAGTCGCCGCTTGCGCGAGCCTGGACGACCAGGTCGCGCAGGGTCGTGGTTACCAGCGGGTGGCAGACCGCGCCGCTCGACCAGAAGGCATCGACCGAATCATCCATCCGCGCCGCTCCGTAATAGTCGAAGTCGATCGGCAGCAGCTTGATCCGACCGCGGATCGCGGCCAGGTCGGGCAAGAGGTTGGCGACGCCGATATATTTGGCGGTCACGACCTGAGGAATTTCAGCCACCTGAGCCCAGAACGGCCGCGGGAAATCGAATTTGAAGGCTTCCGGGTTCGCGTAGATCGCGATGTTCATTTCCGGCACGGCCTCGGCAACGTCCTTGTAGAACTGGACAGCGACGTCGAGGCTCGGCGCGCACCACATCGGCACGCCGAGCATTGTGCCGTCGGCGCCCAGTTCAAGCGCCTGGCGCGTCAGCGCCACCGTATCGCGGGTGTTGATGCAGGTCGTGCCGACGAAGACCGGAACCCGGCCGGCCGCCGCGTCGACCAGCGCACGCATGAAATCCAGCTTTTCGTCAAGGGTCATGGTCGCCGCTTCACCAAGCGTTCCCATGCTCAGGATGCCGTTGATCCCGGCATCGATCAGCCCGTTGACCAC
The DNA here is from genome assembly GCF_001028705.1 of Croceicoccus naphthovorans. NCBI lineage: Bacteria > Pseudomonadati > Pseudomonadota > Alphaproteobacteria > Sphingomonadales > Erythrobacteraceae > Croceicoccus > Croceicoccus naphthovorans. Next base: position 93,049 of record NZ_CP011771.1, read on the forward strand.
GCGAGCGGTTTCATCGAGATCGACGGTTTTGGTCGCACGCCAGTCCGACGCGTTAGCCTTGGACGGGGTCGGAATGATTGCCCAAGCGCCCTTGACATCGGTGGCGCTCAACAAAGTCTTTGCCATGGCTCATGCTCTCCCATTGGAAATAGCCCCGCCTAAAGCGGGACGTTCCCCATTGTGTAATGCTTTTCCTTATGCCACTTCAAGTCCTAATATCGGATTCTCGCCGCTACTGGCCGAATTTTCCGAAAATCGAATAGATCTGGCGGCGCCAGGACGGACGCAAGGGAGGTTGTGTGGACGAGACTCTGTCGAAGCGATTCCATGACAAGGTGGCCGTGGTCACAGGCGGAGCGCAAGGTATTGGCCTAGCGACCGCAAGGCGCCTGGCCGAGGAAGGCGCAAGCGTGGTCATCGCCGACCGCGCAGCGGAGGCGGCTGAGGTTTCGGCCGCACAGCTTCAGGCAGAAGGCAGCAATGCTCTGGCTGTCGCGGTGGACCTGGAGCATTGCGAGGGCGCGGTCGAGTTGTATCAGTCGGTCATCGACCGCTTCGGGCGAATCGACGTCGCCGTCCACAACGTCGGCGGTACGATCTGGGCCAAGCCCTACTGGGACTACGCCCCGCAGGAAATCACCGCGGAAATCAACCGGTCGCTGTGGCCGACCCTGTGGTGCTGCCACGCAGTGCTGCCCCACATGCTGGCGGCAGGGCGCGGCGCGATCGTCAACATCGGCTCGGTTGCGACACGCGGGGTCAATCGCGTGCCTTACGCCGCTGCCAAGGGCGGGGTCGCTGCGCTGACCGCTGCGCTTTCGCTTGAACTCGAAGCCAGCGGCATCCGCGTCAACTGCGTCGCGCCGGGCGGGGTCAACGTGACCAGAGTCACCCCGCGCAATCCGGCTGCGCCCACCGACGCGGATCGCCTGGGGTTCGGCCAAGTGATGGAGCAGACGCTGCGCGATACGCCGATGGCCCGCTTTGGCGAGCCCGAAGAACTGGCCGCGGCGATCTGCTTTTTCGCCTCCGACGATGCGTCCTATGTCACAGGCCAGACGCTGTACGTGGCTGGGGGCGGCATCGGCTGACCGCGCCGCCGGAAATCAGCCCGCCTGCTTGAGCAAGTCCCGCAAGGAAACATTGGCGTCTGCCAGGCTTGCGGCGCTGGCGCGGGCTCGCCTTTCGACGAGCCGCTTGCCCACCCCCATGTCGGGCGCGCGGTTGACCGTCAGTACGCCTTCGATCGTTTCACCGGCCAGGAAGAAGGCGACGAAGGTGTTGCTGTCCATCTCGCCGCGAATTGCGATATCGGCTTCTACGGGAATTTGCCCGCAGAACTGGATGTTGAGATCGAACTGATCGCTCCAGTACCACATCGGCTTGCAGTAGGAGACCTCCTGCCCCAGCATCGCCAGGGCGCCCGCCTGCGCCTGGTCGGCAGCGTTCTGGTAGGTTTCCTGCCTGAACCGTCCGCCGAAAAACCCGTCCTGCTCGGCCACGTCGCCCGCCGCGAATACCGCCGGGTTGCTGGTCTGGCATCGACGGTCGACGATGATCCCGTTGTTGACCTCGATCCCGGCATCGCGGGCCAGCGAGGTGGCCGGCACGATCCCCACCCCCACGATCACGGCATCGCACGGAATCACGGTGCCATCGTCTGCCACGACCGCGCTGACACGGTTGCCGGCAAACCTGAAGCCGGTCACGCCGCAGTTGAAATGGGTCGCTACTCCCCGCCTGCGATGCTCCTCGCCCAGCCATTGCCCAAAGCGCCGGCCGAGCGCTCTTTCCATCGGCACTGGCATCGGCTCGACGACGGTGACCTTGCAGCCGAGTTTTACCGCACTGGCGGCGACTTCGGCGCCGATTACGCCCATGCCGACGATCACGATGCTGGCACCTTCGCGCAGGTCGAGCGCCATGCGGGTCGCATCGTCTCGTGTGCGCAGATAATGGACGTTCTCGCAATCGGCCCCGGCAAGGTTGAGCTTGCGGGCGTGACCGCCCGTGGCGAGCAGGATCCGGTCCGCCTGAACCAGCTCGCCCCCTGACAGGCGGACCCCGCCGCTCGCAAGGTCGATTGCTTCGGCTCGGGTGCCCAGGCGCATGTCGATACGGTTATCGTCGTACCAGGCCTCGTCCTGCAGGAAGAAATTGTCCGGAACATTTGCCGGTTCCCACAGCACTTCCTTGGAGAGCGGCGGCCGTTCATAAGGACGCCACGGTTCTTCGCCGATCAAGGTGATCCGCCCGTCGAACCCTGCCTGCCGCAGGGCTTCGACTGCGCGCCCACCGGCCAGGTTTGCACCAACTATAGCAATCGAGCGCACTTAGTTCTCTCCCAAATTTCTGTTTGCCACGTCAGGGCTGTTCAGGGCAGCCGCGGTGACTGTCTATCTTTGCATATTATACAACTCGTTGCAAGTGATGGATGATGAGGCACTCTCTACCGCCCGATCTTTTCCAGGCGCGATGCAGGTTGCCGGCGAGTCATGCCAAGGTCTCGAGCTACCTGCGCGACATTGCCCTGTGCAGCCTCAAGCGCTGCTTCGACGATCGTGCATTCAAATGTTTCCAGCCCTTCCCCGTTCTGTCGCAACAGTCCGACCAAGTGACTGATCGACTGATCCTGTTCTTTACCGACCTCGGCGCCCGACACCCGTCCATCGTTGGTCAAGGCCAGGTCGGCCCTGATGCACGCGCGACCCGAGCCGAGGAACAGGTGCCAAAGGTCGATCGCCTCGCCATCGTTCACCAGCAAAATCGCACGTTCAACCATCGTTCGATTTCCCTGACATTGCCCCCTCGTGGCCCTCATATCGCCCTCTATCTCGTATCCGCACTCCTGCTTGACCCGGAGAACCTTGCTCTGAGCCAGCGGGGACAGCATCGAGATTTCATCAAGGAACAGTGTGCCGCCATGCGCCAACTCGAACCGTCCCGCTCGGCCCGCCAGAGTCAGAGCCTTTATCATACTCAAATTATGTGTAGAGCGTTCGGCCATTCTGGCGCTCGTGATCGGGCGCGCTGGCAAAGATCGCGTTGGTCAGACCGCGCGACCCCCAACCGACAGTTGCACCCGAATGGGAATTTTTCTCTCTGATTACCCCCTTGCAACTTAGTCTAGGCCGCATCCCTTTTCGGGGATGCCGCGACTTCCATTTTACGCCATTCATGGCCAAGCAAGTACGCAGAGCCAGACCGAAGTCGATCGGGCAAACCCAGCTCTCAGTTATCGACCAGGATCATCTTTCGCACCATGTCCTGAACATCCACTTTTGCCTTGTTGTCCAGCAGCACGGCAACCCGGTTGATGGTTGCGATCACCGAGGTGTACTGGCCATGCGCATAATAGGCATCGATCGGGTAGACGACTGTCTTGTCGACCGGCGCCCGCTGGTAGCTGAGCTGGCCGATGCCATAGATCGCAAGCCCGCCTGCTTCGGCATGGCCCATCATGCGTTCGGCCCGATCCCGAGTGATATCGCCGCCGAATTCGACCAGTTCCGGCGGTGCAATCGTTGGTCCCACATGGGTTGGCTTCCACCGCGCGGCGCCGATCACACCCGCCACGTTCAGCAGTTCCTTGAACTCGAATTTTTCGGCCATGGTTCTCGATCCTCCACATTCGGATACAGGGTGTCGTTCCTGCGGTGTTTGCCGTCTGGCCGAACCGGCGGATCAGGCGTCGGGACGCTTGCCGATGCCGACGCCGCCGTCGCTGAGCAGGACCGTTCCGGTCATGTATGCGGAATCGCGGCGCGAAGCCAAAAGCGCGTAGAGACCTGCATGATCGTCCGGCTCGGCGATCCGCGCCAGTGGCGTCATGCCCGCGATCATTCCGTCCAGGCCAGGCATCTCCTCCATCTTGGTTTCGGAAAACCCGCCAGTCTTGGTGCCGCTGAACGGAGTTCGGGTGCCGCCCGGCGCGACGCCATTGACCCTGATATCGGGTGTCAGTTCCCAGGCCAGCTGCCGGATCAGGCCAAGCACCGCGTGCTTCGATGCGACATACAGCGTCCCGCCGCCGCCAGTGTAGTAGCTCGACGTCGAGGCGGTAAAAACGATGCTGCCTTTGGTTTTCCTCAGTTCGGGGAGAGCGGCGCGCGCACCGAAGAAATACCCCTTCAGGTTGACGTCAAAGATTTCGTCGAATGTCTTTTCCAGAATCTTGGGATCCTGCTGCTCGAGTGGCACCATGAAATCCCAGATCCCGACATTGCCGACAAAGACATCCAGCTTGCCAAATGCCGCGACAGTCTCGGCAACGGCCCGGGCATTGTCTGCAAAGGAACGGACGTCGCCCGCGACCACGGTGACCTTGTCACCGTGGCGCGAACGCACCAGCTGGGCCTGATCGTCGTCGCGGACGAGCACGCCGACCCTGGCCCCTTCTTCGATGTAGCGGGCGACCACCGCCGCACCAATTCCGGTTGCGCCGCCGGTCAGCAGCGCAACCTGTCCTTCAAGCCTTGCAGACAATGCCTCTCTCCTCTTCAAACCGATTGTACGGGTTGGACAACCTTACTGGTCGAACATCCCCACGCGCCCTTCCTGCAGATTGACGATAACCGACTTGGTCTGCGTGTAGTGGTTCAGCACCTCATGGCTGAATTCACGACCGAAACCGCTCTGCTTGTATCCGCCCAGCGGCATGTTGGGCTTGAGGTTGTAGTAACGGTTGATCCACACCGTTCCGGTTTCGAGCTTGCGGGCAATCCGGTGCGCGCGGGCGATGTCCTTGGTCCAGACGCCGCCGGCCAGGCCATAGGTCGTGTCATTCGCCAGCGCCATCATATCGTCTTCGTCGTTCCAGGTCAGCACGCTGGTGACAGGGCCGAAGATTTCCTCGCGAGCGATGCGCATCGAGTTGCTGACATTGGTGAAGACCGTGGGCTTGATGAAATGCCCGTCGGCCAAGCTATCGTTCCGGCTGCCGCCGGTAAGGACGGTCGCGCCTTCCTCGGTGGCCAGCTGGAGATAGCTCTGGACCTTGTCCATCTGCATCTGCGAAGCCTGCGCGCCGAGTTGGGTGCCGAAGTCGAGCGGATCCCCCTGCCGGATGCCTTCAAGAGCTTCCTTGAACTTGGCGAGGAACTCGTCCTGGATCGATTGGTGCAGGAACAGCCGCGAACCGGCCAGGCAGACCTCACCCTTGTTCAGCACCGTCGACATCGTGGCGCTCTCCACTGCCGCATCGATATCGGCATCCGCGCAAACGATGTGCGCCGACTTGCCGCCCAATTCCAGAGTCTGGGGAATGATGTTCGAGGAAGCATACTGGATGATCCGGCGAGCCGTCGCCACCGAACCGGTGAACGCGACCTTGCGGACATCCTCGTGGGTCACCAGCGCTTCACCGACGTCGGCGCCGTAACCGGTCACGACGTTGATTACGCCCGGGGGCAGAAGGTCGGCCATTTCGACGAAGAATTCGATAACCGAAAGGCAGACGGTTTCCGCGGGCTTGAGCACCACCGTGTTGCCTGAAGCCAGGGCTGGCGCGATCTTGCAGGCCATCATCAGGATCGGAACGTTCCACGGAATGATCTGCGCACAGACCCCCAGCGGCTCGCGGTGAACGATGCCGATCGCGTCGGGAAAGTCCAGCGCCTGGCCGTGCAGACCATAGGCCGCGCCGGCGAACACTTCGAACTGGCCGATCGCCTGCGGCATGTCGAAGTGCATCGATTCGCGGATCGGCTTGCCGTTGTTCAGGGTTTCGAGCGTGGCGTAGTGCTGGTGGCGTGCCTTGAGCCGGCGGGCGACCTCGATCAGGATTTCCTGACGTTCGGCGGGCGAGCTTTCCGACCACTTCGGGAAGGCGGCCTTGGCCGCTGCGACCGCGCGCTGGATGTCCTTGGCGTTGCCGGCCTGGATCTTGGTGAGCACCGCCCCGGTCGCCGGGTTGATCAGGTCGATCGTCTTGCCGCTGTCGCCCGAAACCCATTCACCGCCAATGAAGTGTCCGTATTCCGGCTTGATGCCGTATTCGTTTTCCGTGCTCTTCAGTTGGGTAGCCATTTCAAATCTCCTTCCAAAACTATTCTACTGCAATGACCAGGTTTCCGGCCGGAAACAGACGGCAAGCCAGGGCATAACCTGCCTGGAGATCGCTATCCGACACCTTCGCCGCACTCATCTTGCCGGTCCGATAATCGCCTTCGACTACCTTCACCCGGCAAATTCCGCAGCCGCCGCCCCGGCAACCAACCCCGATATCGCCGGCACCACAACGTTCCATTGCGAGGAGGACCCGCTCGTCCCCGCCGCAGGTAAACTCGCCGCCGCCGACCACGCGGATTTGATAGAGGCCGGTCACGGTTCTAGCCATGTCCAGCTGCCTTCGCGGCTGCTTTGGCAGCGAAGGACTCTCCACCCACCGCGAAATGACCCGGTGGAATCTCGCGCAGGATGACGCGAACCGATTCGCGCGGAGCGCCGATCGATTCGATGGCGGCAGCGGTCAAAGCCTGGATCAACCGCTCCTTATCGTCGGGAGTCCTCCCTTCGAGCATATTGACCTCGATGATCGGCATTCAGGCCTCCACCTGGAACATGACCGAACCCAGCCCCTGGACGGTCGTGCGCACCGTCTGGCCAGGCGCGAGATTGGGCGCGGCGGTAATCCCGCCCGCCATCACGATGTCTCCGGCCGAAATCTCCTCACCAGCTTCGGAAACAAGCCTGGCTGCCGCGACCAGCGAGCGCAGGGGGTGGCCGAGAATCGCGGCGGTCGAGCCGATTTGCGTGACTTCCCCGTCGATTTCGAGGTAAACGCCGAGGTTCGAGAAATCCATCGCCGGATTGTTCCAGGAACCGATCACCAGCCCGGACGACGAGGTGTTGTCGGCGATGACATCGGACAGCGCGAACTTGAAGTTCTCATAGCGGCTGTCGATGATTTCCATGGCTGGGGCAATCGCCTCGACCGCCGCCAGCGCGGCCGCCGCCGTCACTTTTCCGGCCAGCGGCGCCTTCATCAGGAAGGCGACTTCAGGCTCGACCCGCGGATGGACAAAACGCGCCCGCGACATGGCCGTGCCCTCCTCGATCAGCATGGCATCGGTCAATCGCCCCCAGGCGACCTCGTCGACCCCGACCTGCAGCATCTTGGCGCGGCTAGTCAGCCCCATCTTGACCCCGATGCGGCGTTCGCCCCGCGCCAGCCGCCGATCGACCGACAGCTGCTGGACCCGGTAGGCATCCGCGACGCTCAGATCGGGATCGGTATGGGTGAGCTGCGGAGTGGCACGCGCGTGCAAGGCGGCGCTGTCGAGGATTTCTGCGTATCGCTCAAGTTTGTCCATTGCGATGTGCCTATGCCGCGCGTGTGGAAACGAGATCGAGCGCGACATCGACGATCATGTCTTCCTGCCCCCCGACCATCCGGCGCTTGCCCAGTTCGATCAGGATTTCGCGCGTATCCAGCCCATACTGTTCGGCGGCCTTTTCCGCGTGGCGCAGGAAGCTCGAATAGACCCCGGCATAGCCCAGGCTCAGCGTTTCGCGATCCACGCGCACCGGGCGGTCCTGCAGCGGACGGATGATGTCCTCCGCCGCGTCCATCAGCGCCATCACGTCGCAGCCATGGTTCCAGCCCTTGCGGTCGGCGGCGGCGACGAACACCTCGAGCGGCGCGTTGCCGGCCCCTGCTCCCATTCCGGCAAGGCTCGCATCGATCCGCACCGCACCCTCCTGGGCCGCGACGATCGAATTGGCGACGCCAAGGCTGAGGTTGTGGTGGGCGTGCATGCCGCGCTGTGTTTCCGGCTTGAGCACGCGGTCATAGGCCCGCAGGCGATCGCGCACCCCGTCCATGTCGAGTGCGCCGCCGCTGTCGGTCACATAAACGCAATGCGCCCCATAGCTTTCCATCAGCAGGGCCTGCTGTGCCAGCGCCTCGGCATCGATCATGTGGCTCATCATCAGAAAGCCCGAGACATCCATGCCGAGGTCTCGGGCAATGCCGATATGCTGCTTGGCGACGTCGGCTTCGGTGCAATGGGTCGCGACCCGGACCGAACGCACCCCAAGCGCATAGGCGCGGCGAAGTTCCTCGACCGTGCCGATACCCGGCACCAGCAATGTGGTCAGCACGGAGTTCCTGATCACGTCGGCGGCGGCTTCGATCCATTCCCAGTCGGTATGGGCGCCGAACCCGTAATTGAACGAGGTGCCGTTGAGGCCATCGCCGTGCGACACCTCGATCGCATCGACGCCGGCATCGTCCAGCGCCTTGGCAATGGTGCGGACACTGTCGGTGCCATACATGTGAAGAATGGCATGCATGCCGTCACGCAGGGTGACGTCCTGGATGTAGAGCTTACCGGTTTCGGGGTTGAAGGTCATGCTGCCACCTTTTCGAGGTGCTGTTGGGCCAGACGCTCACCCGCTGCCTTGGCGGCGGCGGTCATGATGTCGAGATTGCCGGAATACTTCGGAAGATAGTCGCCAGCGCCCTCGACCTCGAGGAACACGCTGGTCTTCAGGCCGACGAATTCGCCGTAGCCGGGGATCTTCAGCGGCCGGTTGGAGCCGAACGGTTCGAACTGCACTTCCTGCTTGAGGCGATAGCCGGGCACATAGGCTTGCACGGTCTCGACCATTTCCTTAACCGAGGCGCGGATAGCCTCCTCGTCCACCTGATCGGTAAGCGTGAAGATCGTATCACGCATGATCATCGGCGGTTCGGCGGGATTGAGGATGATGATCGCCCGGCCGCGGCCGGCACCGCCCACTATCTCGATCGCCTTCGCGGTGGTCCGGGTGAATTCGTCGATGTTCGCGCGGGTGCCGGGCCCGGCAGACCGCGAGGACACCGACGCGACGATTTCAGCGTAATGAACGGGGGTCACCCGCGAAACCGCGGCGACAATGGGAATGGTCGCCTGACCGCCGCAGGTGACCATGTTGACATTGCGGATTTCGCTGTCGAGCACTCCGCCGACCGGCGGGACAAAAAACGGCCCGATCGCGGCAGGGGTCAGATCGACAACCAGCTTGCCGTCGGCTTGCAGGGCCGCATCGTGTTCCTTGTGGGCGTAGGCCGAAGTCGCATCGAATGCGATGCCAATCTCGGGGTAGGCCGACAGCTTGCGCAGCCCTTCAATACCCTCATGGGTTGTCGCCACGCTGCGTTCGCGGGCCATGGCGAGGCCTTCCGAGGCCGGGTCGATCCCGACCACCGCCGCCAGTTCAAGGGTATCGGACCCCTTGAGCAGCTTGATCATCAAATCGGTACCAATGTTTCCGGAGCCGATAATGGCGCACTTCATCTTGGTCATTCTTCGATCTCTCCGTTCATCTGCGTCAGCCGACCTCGGCAGCGAAAGCCGCCCGCACCGTTCCGACGCCATTGATTCTCGCTTCCACGACATCGCCGCGCGCGATCCCGGCCATTGGCCCGAGCGCACCGGACAGGATCACGTCGCCTTCAAGCAGCGGGCGTCCGACCCGGGCCATCACCCGCGCCAGCCACAGCGATGCGGTGATCGGGCTGCCGAGGCAGGCAATCCCCGCCCCCACGGAGATCGGCTCGCCCTTTACCTCCATCACCATGCCGCATTCGCGCAGGTCGAGCGCTTCGAGCTTGCGCGGCACCGCACCCAGCACGAACAGCCCGCTCGAGGCGTTGTCGGCGACGGTGTCCCAGATGCGGATGTCCCAGTTGGCAACGCGGCTATCGACGATCTCGATCGCGGGTACGACATATTCGACCGCACGGATCATCTCGGCGGTGGTGAGATCGGGATAAGGCAGATCACGGCCGACGACGATCGCGATTTCGGCCTCGACCTTGGGCTGGATGACCTGATCGAGCGAGATCGGAATCCCCTCGGGCACGTCCATGTCGGAAAACAGCATGCCGTAATCGGGCTGGTCGACGCCAAGCTGGCGCTGGACCGCCACCGAGGTCAAGCCGATCTTGCGGCCGACCAGGCGCCGTCCGCTGTCAAGGGCGTGCCGGGTGTTGATTTCCTGCACGGCGTAGGCGGCATCCACCCCGCCAGCCGAAATGAGATCGCGGATCGGCGCCACCGGCTTGCCGCTGGCAGCCGCGCCCCGTAATTGCTCGGCCGCCTGCTGGATGGCCATGGGATCGATCTTGGTTTCAGTCGTCATGGTCTCAAAGCTTCACGCAGACGTTTTCGGTTTCGGTGTAGAATTCGAGGCTGTGCACGCCGCCTTCGCGGCCGATACCGGAATGTCCGGAACCGCCGAATGCGGTGCGCAGATCCCGCAGGAACCAGCAATTGACCCAGCAGACGCCAACCTGCATCGAGGCGGCGACTCGGTGCGCCCGCGAGAGGTTTTCAGTCCAGATGGTCGCGCACAACCCGTAGTCGGTATCGTTGGCCAGGCCGATCACCTCGTCTTCGCTATCGAAGGGAATGACCCCGCAGCACGGGCCGAAAATCTCTTCGCGCATCACCGAACTGTCGTGCGCCAGGCCGGTCCACAGCGTCGGCTCGACATAAAAGCCACCCGCTTCATCCCCAGAAATCGCGGGAACCCCGCCCCCGGTGACGACAGTGGCGCCTTCGGCCACCGCGCGCGCATAGTATCCCAGCACCTTTTCCTGGTGCTCGGCGCTGATCAGCGGCCCCAGATAGGCTGGATCGCCGGTCGCGCCTGGCTTGAACGCCGTGGCCGCCACAGTCATCCGCTTGACTAATTCGTCGAAAACCGGCCGTTCGACATAGACCCGCTCGGTCCCAAGGCAGACCTGCCCGGTGTTGAGAAATACCGAACGCGACAATCCTTCGACCACCTTGTCGAGATCGGCGTCGGCGAACACGACGGCCGGATTCTTGCCGCCCAGCTCGAACGAAATGTCGCGCACCCCGACCGCAGCTTTCTGCATGATCGCCTGGCCGGTGCCGGTTTCGCCGGTGAATGTGATCGCATCGATATCGGGGTTCGAGGTCAAGAATTCCCCGGCCGAACCCGCCCCGAAACCATGCACCACGTTGTAGACACCCTCGGGCATCCCGACCGCGTTCATGACTTCGCCCAGCAGCGCCGCGGTCCGCGGCGTCTCTTCCGATGGCTTGACCACAACCGTGTTGCCGCACGCCAGGGCCGGTCCGACCTTCCAGGTCATCAGCAGCAGGGGAAAGTTCCACGGGCAGATCACCGCGATCACACCCTTGGGCTTGCGCACCACGTAGTTGAGCGCCTTCCCGCCGTCGGGCGTTGCCGTTGCAAACGATTCAGTCGGGGTCGTCGAAATGACGTCGGCAAACATCCGGAAGTTCGCGGCACCGCGCGGAATGTCGATATGCGAAGCGACATGGCGCGGCTTGCCGGTATCCGCCACTTCGGCTGCGAGGAAATCGTCCGCGCGGCGCTCGATCTCGGTGGCGACCGCGGAGATGAGCTTGACCCGTTCCGCCGTGTTCATCTTGCCCCAGGGGCCGTTAAGCGCCGCCTTGGCCGAAGCGACCGCATCGGCCACATCGGCCTCGCTCGCCTCGTGGACAGTACCAATGCGAAGGCCGGTCGCAGGAGCGAAATTGTCGAAGGTCTTGCCGGTGCTTCCACGGCGATAAGCGCCCCCGATGAAATTCAGGATGGTGTCGGTAACAGCCGGGGTATTCTCATTTGCCATGGGCTCTTCCATTCTCCGTAGCGTCTTGTTTCAATGCCGCGATGGCCGGACGCTCAATATTGCGTCGCCCCGATCGAGATGAGGGCTGCGTTTGCGCACTGCGTATCCAGTTCTTCGGTTCCGCCCGACACTCCGATCGCGCCGACGATTTCGCCGGCGATCGCGATCGGCAGTCCGCCGCCGAACATGGCGATTCCGGGCTTCGCGGCGATACCCCCGCTCAGCGCGGGATTGCCTGCGACCATCTTGTAGACGTCCGGCGACGGAACCTTGAAGCTGGCAGCGGTATAGGCCTTGTCCTGCGCGATCTGCGAGGATGGGAACGGTGCCCCGGTGGCGCGCAACAGGGCGACCAGCTCACCGGTGGCGCCAACCACTGCGGCGACGAGGGGACAGCCCGCCTCGCCGCCTTTCGCCACCGCGACCTGCACCGCCTTGGCGGCAAGATCGTGTCCCACCGACCGGATTGTCGCCACTCCGTTCATGCTCAGGTGTTCACCGTCATGAAGCGGTCGTTGAGCGCCTTCTCGTAATAGAAGATCGCCTTACCGGCATTCTCGGCCTGCCACATCCGGCGCGGATTGTCGGGATAGTAGGTGTAGCCGCCGCTGAACGTCTCGTTGCGGTTGCCCGACGGGTCGAAGAAATAGATCGTCTGCCCGCGCGTGATCCCATGGCGGGTCGGGCCGATATCGAGCGAAATGTCGTAGCGGCTGATGATGTCGGCGGCATGGCCGACGTCGTGCCAGGATTCGAGGAAGAACGACGTGTGATGGATCCGTCCGTCCTCGGGATAGCCCAGAAACGCCACGTCGTGGGCCTTGTTGCTGCACGAAAGGAAGATACCCAGACGAGTGCCCGAAGCCTCATCCAGCAATTCCTCGGTCACTGAGAAATCGAGTGCCTCGACAAAAATCTTTGCGCTCGCCGAGATATCCACGCCGTTGAGGGCGCAGTGATCGAACCGCGTCGCGCGCATGCCGCGCGGCTCGGCGATCCAGACATCCGGATTGCGTACGGCCGGTCCGGTCTCGGACAGCTCCATCTCGGCATAAAGATCGAACACGTGGGCGGTTGGCGTATTGAAGCGGATTTTTCGGCCAACGCCGGGATCTTCGCCCGCCGGAATGATATCGACGTGGACCCCCATGTCGAGCAGCCGCTCGGCAAAGTGGTCGAGATCGGCATCCTTGGCGACCTTGAATGCCATCCGGTCGAGTCCGGCAGAATCGGCCTCGCGCAGAATGATGCTGTGGCGATCGAACTCGTCGAAGGCCTGGAAGAAAGCCCTGCCTCCTTCGACGCTCACCAGGTTGAGGCCGATACGGTCACGATAGTGCTGGATCGCTTCATCCAGATCGAGGACGCGCAGCTGGACATAGCCAGGGCGAAGTACACCGGTCAGCGCCATTTCAGTTCTCCTTGTCCCTTCAGGCGTTGAGGCCGTTCTCGAAAAATTCGGTCACCATGCGGTTGAAGCTCGCCATCCGTTCGATCTGCACCCAATGGCCGCATTCCGCGAAAACGTGCAGGTCGGCGCGCGGCAAAAGGCTGGCAAGGCGAACGGTCGAATCCAGCGGAATCACCTGGTCGAACAGGCCGTGGAGGATCAGCGTTTCGTGCTGCAGTGCCGCCACGTCTTCCTCGCGGCTTGCCAGCATCGCGATGTTGGCCTGCCGGTCAAACCCGCCGAACGTCGCGTAATACGGCTCGTGCGCTTCAGGACGCGCACTCGCTTCGTAACGCGACTGGACAAGGTCTTCGGTCAGACGGCTGTGGTCCCAGGCGAGGTACTTGAGCGAGGCGCGCATTTCCTCCAGCGAAGGCTGGTAGCCCCAGACTAGGTCGAGCGCCGGCGTGATCGGGAAATCGAGCCCGGCCGGGCCCATCAGCACCGCCCGCTCGACCCGATCGGGATGCGCGATCATGAATGCCAGGGTTATGCCCCCGCCGAAGGAATTTCCGACCATCGAGACCTTGTCGATCCCGAGGCCATCCAGCAGGGATGCAACCTGATCGACCCACACCCGCTTGTCTTCGATCCGGCCCTTCGAATCCGAATAGCCAAACCCGAACATGTCGGGCGCGATGACGCGGAAGCGCTTCGCGAGCTCGGGCATGTTGAGCCGCCAGTTCGCCCAGGCGGTCACCCCGGGTCCCGATCCGTGGATCAGCAGGACCGGTGCGCCATCGCCCACATCGTGGTAGTTCGTGACGCTGCCGTCAACCGTGACTGACTTGCCAATCTCCGGGCGTGCGATGTCGATGGCAACGGCAGTCATGGCTCTCCCGATCAATTGTCAACAGCTTTTTGCCGGTTGCCTTGCCTGTCATCGCGACAGGCAAAGCTCACAACTCTCGCGTTCATCCGGTTTCTCGTTATTGCACCAACCAGAACGCATTTGCAAATGGAGAATGATTCAACTCCATCACATCATGCCGGAAGTCGGCCTGTCCGGCTCACGCCAAGCCTTCGGCCTTGAGCGCGGCACCCACGGCGGGACGCTGCGCGATCTTGCCAGCATAGGCGCCGAGCGCGGGGTAGGCGGCCATGTCGATACCGACGTAGGCTGGCCAACCCAGCATCACGTACAGATAGATGTCGGCAACACTGAAAGCATTGCCAGCATAATGGTCCCGCCCGGCCAATTCCTTATCGAGCGCGGCGAGGTGGTTCTTGACCGATTCCGCGGCCGCCGCCTTCGCTTCGTCGGAAGTGGCGGGGGCGAACAACGGCACGAATGCCTTGTGGAATTCGGAACCGAGGAAGCTGAGACGGCTCAGCAGCCGGTAACGATCGAGGCTGCCTTCGGCCGGTGCCAGGCCCGACGCGGGGTTCTGGTCGGCAATGTACAGCAAGATGGCGGGATTCTCGGTCAGGGTCTCGCCGCTGTCCAGGGTCAGGGCCGGGACCTTGCCGGACGGGTTGACGGTGAGGAAATCCTCGCCCGCCTCGGTCTTGCGCACGGCCAGATCGACCTTGACTGCTTCGAAATCGGCACCGGTTTCGCGCAGGGCAATGTGCGGGGCAAGCGAGCATGCGCCCGGGCTGATGAACAGTTTCATTGTGTTTCTCCTCTTGATTTCTTTTCGATGCCAAATCGATGTTCGGCCGTCAGATCGGAGTCGCCAGCAGCGTCGCGATCCTGTGGGTGTCATAGACGCACATTCGGCTCACCAGCTTGGCCAAACCGTCCTTGATCAGCAGCCGATCGACATATTTCCCGACATTGTAGATGCGGGTCTCACCGTCGTTGCGGGTCTGCAGCACGGCATAGCTTGCTTCGGCCGACACGGTGTCCCCGTCGATCCCGGTCAAGACCGCTCGCGAAATCAGGTGACGGCTGAAATGCTCCGGAAAAACATTTGCCTGGCGCAGCGCCACAACCCGATCGACCAGCATGCCCTTGCTGTCGCAATAAATGACTGCGGCGGGCAGCCCGTTGTCGACGTTTTCGCGGGCGATCACCTGATAAAGGCAATCATCGACAAAGAACTCGGGCCACTCCTCAAGCCGGCCGTCATCCAGACACAGACAGTAAGCGGCGTTCAAGGAATCGACGAGGCCTTGCAAAACAGGATCGACCATGCTCATGCCGATGCCTCCGCACTGACGGCAAGTGCATCACCCATCAGGTTCAGATAGCCTTTCCAGAATCCGCGCACTGCGTTTTCGTCCATGCCCAGCGGCGCGTAATAGCCGCGCACGTCGTCGCCCCCCATTTCGATGAAACTGTGCTTGCCTTCGGCCCCGACCGTGCCCTGCTGGCAAAGCTCGACCGCTTCACCGTCCTCCATCGAAATCAGTCCGGAAGGGCCGACAAGGTTCAGGTTGCGCAGCCGGTGACGGGTCGTTTCCTCATCGTCGTCGGCATAGCCGAAATAAGTCCATACCAGCTCGGTCTTATCGACACCGTGAGTCACAATCTGGCGTGTCGCCAGCGTGTTCTGGATCTGCTGCAGCACGACCGACGGAAACAGCGACTGGATGTGCAAGCCCACATCGTCCTCGATCTCGGGCCGGAATTGCAACAGGCGTTCGTCCTGCAGTTTGGCGGACCCTTGCATTTCGCGATTGGCCTCATCGCCGAACGATCCGTAATCGATGTCACCCTTGGGCTTGGAGAAGGTAAAGACATTGTGAAAGCCCTGCTCGGCCAGCTCACCCGCGCTGTCCTGACTTTGTCGGTAGATTCCGAAAGTCGGGTAGAACAGGTGCAGCAAGCCGCCGTGGTAGCTGTCGCGGCTGTTTTCGGAATAGAGCTTCCAATTGCCCGCCATGTATTGCCGGGAGTAACCCAGTACCTTGATCGGGCGCTGGAAAACGCGGTCGATATACTTGCGCATCACCGGGCCGAGAAAATCGTCAAGCGACTCGATGTCGGCTGAAAAAGTGCCGAACACCATGCCCTTGTAGCTTTCTACCCGGAGCTTCTCGAGCGAGTGACTGGCCAGATCGAAATCCTTTTCGTACCCTCCTACGCCCTTCATCCCGCGCCGGAAGGGTACGCCGACCAGCGTGCCTTCTGAATCGTAAGCCCACTGATGGTAGACGCAGACGAACGCGCCGTCGGCCTGGTTGCCGCGCAACGAACGGCACACCGTCGCGCCCTTGTGCGCGCACCGGTTTACCCAGGCATGAATCTTGCCTTCCTGTCCGCGCACGAGCACCACCGGCGTTTCGCCGAGATGGGTTGCGCGAAAGTCGCCAGCGTTGGGAATCTCGGCCTCAAGCCCAAGGTAGCACCAGGTGCGTCCCTTGAAGATATTGCGCTGCTCGGCGGCGAAAATCTGCGTATCGTGGTAGACTCTATAGTCCACCGCTGTCGGGAGCGAGGGCGCTCCCACTGGGGCCATGGCATTCATTGTGCTTCTCCTGTAAATCCCTGTCCGGATGCGAGCTGACCGCAAATGTGCATCGCGCTGAGCATCATCGCGGCGTCCGCCTTGCCCGTGCCGACAATATCGTAGGCGGTGCCGTGGGCGACCGACATGTGCAGATAGGGCGGACCCATTATGATCACGCAATTGCCCGAAAAGCCCCAGGTCTTTACGGCAATGTGCCCCTGATCGTGGAACATCGCGAGGACCATGTCGAAGCGCCCCTCGATGCACTGGCGGAACACCGAATCCGGCGCAATCGGGCCTTCCACCGCGATGCCCGTTGCCCGCGCCCGTTCAACCCCGGGAAGGATCGCGAGCCGGTCCTCGTCACCCATAGCGTGCGGGTTGAGTCCGGCCACGGCGATCCGCGGACGCGCGATTCCCCAGGACCGCATGGCATCATTGACTTGCCTGATTGCCTTGGCGACGAGGTCGGCGGTGATGACGTCGATCACCTGGCGCAGCGACATGTGATCGGTGAGATGCGCCACCCGCAAAGGACCGGTCAGCAACACCAGATAGCTTTCGCCCGGCGTGGGGCTGATCACCTTGTCGAGTTTTCCGGCCATCTTGAGCGAACCGCTGCTGATCGGTCCCATGACCGTCGCGGCGAAGGAGCCATCCCGGGCCAGCGCGTCGAGCTCGTCCAGCCATTGCGCGGTGGCATGGCCGGCCACTTCGGTATCCACACCCAGTGGCAAAACGCCGTCCGGCAAGGCTCCAGTGTCGATCACGTCGATCACCCCGACATCGTCACTGGGCTGTTCGAACGAACGCATCCGGCGCACCCGGGCCCTCACCCCGGTCATGTCGAGCGCACGCTCCACCGCCGCTGCCGAGCCAAGTAGCACCGGTATCGACACCTCGTGTACCGAACCGTCCGCCAGGGCCTTGACCGTCACTTCGGGTCCGATCCCCGCAGGATCGCCGATCATGG
The DNA here is from genome assembly GCF_001028705.1 of Croceicoccus naphthovorans. NCBI lineage: Bacteria > Pseudomonadati > Pseudomonadota > Alphaproteobacteria > Sphingomonadales > Erythrobacteraceae > Croceicoccus > Croceicoccus naphthovorans. Next base: position 110,487 of record NZ_CP011771.1, read on the forward strand.
TTCCGACGACGGGACGCTCTTCTGGTGCTGCCATGGGTCGGTCAGATGCTGTAGACATCGAGCATGGTCTGCGCGAGGTCGTTGATGATCACGGTCTTCTTGCGCTTGATCACAAAACTCCCGCCGGCAGGCTCGAGATCATAGAAGGCCGATCCGCTGTAGACGGTTACCGCCCCATCGAGCACGGATGTTACCGTCCAGGATGTGCGCGCCCGCACCAGGCCATCGCCTTCTTCCGTCGAAAGCAGCGTGAACACGTGCGAAGTGCGCGGCCCGGGCGTACTTGCCGAGGACCGCCCGGTGCGAATACGGAAAACCCGATCCTCAAGGCCACCGCGATTGTGATAATAGATCAGCGAGATTTCACGCTGCGGATCAACGGTAAGGCGCTCGCGGTCATCCCAGGCCGGAGCCCAGTATTCCGCGTCTTCCGCGTAGAGCGACAGCCAGGCGTCCCAGTCCTTATCATCCAGCGCTACCGCCTCGCGTCCGAGAAAGCGGTAAACGGCAAGCCAATGCGTATCGGTAGCCGTCATTGCGCCAGCTCCAAGTCGCCCTTGGCAAGAAATTCTGCGGTCTCCTGGTCGATAGCGGAGTTCATCCGGCTGATCCACTCGTCGTGGATAGCTACATAGAGTCCCTCGTCAGCCACTGACGGACTGCTCATCACCGCATCCACCGAAAGGCCGGCGCCGAAACGCCCGGCCTTTTGTTCCCAGCGCGTCGAGCCGCGCGACATGTCGTTCATCCGACCTTCGCCTGCGCCATACCCGGCCTGGCAGTTGTTGAATTCGGTCAGATCGTCCGGGGTCGCCATGCCGCTGGCATTGAAGAAATCCTCGTATTGCCGGATCCTCAGGGCCCGGGCCGAGGCGCTTTCACCCACCGGAGCGATGCAATAGGTCGTGACTTCGGTCTCGTCGACGGAGATCGGCTGGATGATCCTGATCTGGGTGCTGGTCTGATCCATCAGGAAGACGTTGGGGAACAGCTGAAGATTCCGGATGCGTTTGTTCATCCACAGCGCCTTTTCGTCGCCGTAGGTATCCACCATCCAATCGAGGACCTCGAAATTCGGCCGATCCTTGAAATTCGCGTAGTCTGTCCACAGCACAGAATGTCCGTTATGGAAGGAAAACGAGCCGCCGTCCTGCCGATTGATATTGGTGATATCGACCGCCCTAGTGTCGTTCTTGGAGGCACCTTCGACCCGCCGCATCACCGTCATGAAGTAATTGGCGTGGACCGTCCCGACGTGATACCCGTCCAAGCCGTTCTCAACCTGCATCTTCCAGTTGCCGCGATAGCGGTACCGGGTTGCTCCGGGCAGCACTTCCATTTCGCCATGCTGGGATTGGTCGACCAACAGGTCGATGAACGCCTTCGAACCGGCCAGATATTTCTCGAGTGGCAAGACATCGGCCGACAGGCTGCCGAAGATGAACCCGCGGTAAATTTCGAGGCGTGCGATCCGGGGAAGTCCGAAATCGGCGCGGTCGAAACCGGACGCATAGCCTCCCGCCCCTTCTTCGGTGACGTCGAGAAGATCGCCTACGGACGAGTAGGTCCAGCCGTGGAAGGGGCACATGAAATTCTTCCTGTTGCCGGCCTTTTCGCGGCAGACCTTGGCGCCGCGGTGGGCGCAGGCGTTGACCAGTCCGCGGACAGTCCCAGACCGGTCCCGGGTGATGATCACGGGGATCCGCCCCATCTTGGTGGTAAGGAAATCGTGGGGTTTGGCGACCTGGCTTTCGTGAGCGAGGAATATCCAGTTGCGCTCGAAAATGTACTTCATCTCGATATCGAACAGCTCGGCATCAGTGAAAGCGGCGCGGTCGATCTGGTAGATACCCCTCGCCTGATCTTTCACGAGCCACGATTTCAGGCGCTGTTTGATCGCTTGCAAATCGGCAATCCGTCCGACACGCTTTTCTGCGGCTTCCATAACGCTCCACTCCCACTTTGCGGCAGCCGGTCGGACGGCTTCCGCTGAATGACTGGACTCCTTGGCGGTGTTCCCGAATCCGGTCCCGCGCCGCCCGCCCATCACGGGCGAATCGCTGGATCGACGTTCTGTTGCGCTATTCCTACACCAACAAATTACCCGGTGCAACGTATTGCACTATGGAGAACTATCGACTATCGCCTCGACTCGGCCGGCAAGACCGGCGGCAAGACAATCGGCGATGACGGTCCCGCGAGATGCGAGCCGCGTCCTCTGGGAGAGAAAGCAAATGGCAGCAGTCACGGAACTCGGTTACCTTGGGTTGACCGTCACGAACCTCGATGCATGGCGCAGTTATGCTGCCGAAGTGGCCGGCATGGAGGTTGTCGACGAGGGCGAAGGCGACCGCCTCTACCTGCGCATGGACCAGTGGCATCATCGCATCGTGTTGCATGCCTCCGACTCCGACGATCTTGCCTATCTGGGCTGGCGCGTTGCCGATCCGGTGGAATTCGACGCCATAGTGGCAAAGCTGACCGCCGCCGGAATCTCCTTGACGGTGGCAAGCGAGGCCGAAGCTCGCGAGCGGCGCGTGCTCGGTCTTGCCAAGCTGGCTGATCCGGGTGGGAACCCCACCGAAATTTTTTACGGGCCGCAAGTCGACACCCACAAGCCTTTCCATCCTGGGCGCCCCATGTACGGAAAGTTCGTGACCGGATCGGAAGGAATCGGGCATTGCATCCTGCGTCAGGACGATGTTCCCGCGGCGGCGGCGTTCTACGGACTGCTGGGGCTGCGCGGGTCGGTCGAGTATCACTTGCAACTGCCCAACGGGATGGTGGCGCAGCCGTACTTCATGCACTGCAACGAGCGGCAGCATTCGGTCGCTTTCGGGCTTGGCCCGATGGAAAAGCGCATCAACCACCTGATGTTCGAATATACCGACCTCGACGATCTCGGCCTCGCGCACGACATTGTGCGGGCGCGCAAGATCGACGTCGCGCTCCAGCTCGGCAAGCACGCGAATGACCAGGCGCTGACCTTCTACTGCGCCAATCCGTCGGGCTGGCTGTGGGAGTTCGGCTGGGGTGCCCGCAAGGCCCCGAGCCAGCAGGAATATTACACCCGCGACATCTTCGGTCACGGCAACGAGGCCGCAGGCTACGGCATGGATATTCCCCTCGGTTGAGCCTTCCATTAACCGCCAGTTCGGAAGCAAGATTGGAATTGCGAGACGCTATGTCGAACAAACTGCGCCTTTGCCAAGTAGCGGACGTTAAGGATGGTGAACCTGTCGCGGTTTACCAGGAGCAAATGCCTGCGCTTGCCGTCTACAACGTCGATGGCGATGTATTCGTCACCGACAATATGTGCACCCATGGCAATGCCATGCTGACCGATGGCTACCAGGACGGCGGAATCATCGAATGCCCGTTCCATGGTGGTTCCTTCGACATCGCCACCGGAGCAGCCAAAGCCTTTCCCTGCCAGGTTCCGATCAAGACCTACTCAGTCACGATCGACGACGGCTGGGTGTGCATCGATCAGCCGGAAGGGAGCGCCTGAATGCTCCTCGAGTCCCCTACGCGCTACGAGCTGCAGCAACTCGTGACCGAGCTCAATGCGCTCTACGCTGAACTGATCGACGACGACCGGCTGGAAGAGTGGCCGGATCTGTTTGTTTCGGACTGCGTCTACACCGTGATCGCGCGCGAGAATTTCGACCGGCAAATGGATACGTCGGCGATTTATTGCGACAGCCGCGGAATGCTGGCCGATCGCATCGTGTCGCTGCGCAAGGCCAACATCTTCCCGGTGCATGCCTACCGACATATTCTCGGTCCGACCCGAATCGTTTCCGCAACCGGAACGCTCGCCAAGTCGCACACCAGCTATGCGGTCCTTATGACCCGCACTGACGGACGCACCACAATCTACAATTCGGGCAAGTATATCGACGAGATCGACTTGTCTGGCGAGCGCCCCTTGTTCCGCTCAAAGATCGCCGTTTTCGATACCAACCTCATCGACACGATGATGGTTCGCCCGATTTAGTCCGCGACCAGGATTATTGATTATGACCGACACAGCTGTGCTAGACGAGAACCGCTCGAAAACCGCAAACGGAACTGGTCGCCGAGTTCCCTACCGGGTTTTCACCGATCCGGAGTACCACGCGCGCGAGCAGGAAACGATCTTCCAGGGCGAGACCTGGTCTTTCGTGGCGCTCGAGGCGGAAGTGCCCGATGCTGGCGATTTCAAATCGACCTTTATCGGAGAAACCCCGGTCATCGTCACCAGGGCCGCGGATGGCGCCGTTCATGTCGTGGTCAACCGCTGCGCCCATCGCGGGGCCCTGGTGTGCCGCGAACTGCGCGGCAATCGCCCCAATCTCGAATGTGTTTACCACCAATGGGCCTATGACCTCGCCGGCAATCTGATCGGGGTGCCGTTCCGCCGCGGCCTCAAGGGCCAGGGCGGAATGCCCGGCGATTTCGACATGAAGCAGCACGGGCTCAAGCAGCTGCGCGTCGGGATTGTTGGCGGGCTCGTGTTCGCGAGCTTCTCAGAGAGCGTGGTGCCACTGGACGATTTTCTCGGCCCGCTGGTTGTCGAGCATATCGAACGGATCATGCACAAGCCGATCAAGGTTCTGGGCGATCAGCGGCAATACGTTCACGGTAACTGGAAGCTCTATGCCGAGAATACCCGCGATCCCTATCACGCCAGCCTTCTGCACCTGTTCCACAACACGTTCGGTCTCTATCGGTCGACCCAGACCGGCAAAGCACTGATGGATAGCGAGAAGCGGCATTCGCTCCTCTATTCCATCGCCGCCAGCAACGACGATGCCGCCGACAAACAGGCCTATGGCGAATCCAGGACTTTCGATACCGAGTTCAAGCTTCAGGACATGTCGCTGATCAAGGGCCGCCAGGAATTCGATGACGGCATTACCTTGGTTATCCTCGCGGTGTTCCCGAACCTGGTTCTCCAGCAGATTCAGAACACGCTCGCAGTGAGGCAAACCGTGCCCAAGGGTCCCGAAGCGTTCGAACTGGTTTGGACCCACTTCGGTTACGCCGACGACGATGCAGAAATGCAGGCAATCCGGCGCAAGCAGACCAACCTGATCGGTCCGGCCGGGCTGGTTTCGATGGAAGACGGCGAAGCGGTGGAAATCGTCCAGAACGCCATTGCCGGCGAGCAGCAGGCAACCTCCTTCATCGCCATGGGGGGGGGCCGCGCCGAAGATGCCGACCATCTTGTCACCGAAGGCGCCATTATCGGCTTCTGGGACAATTACGAGAAGCTCGTCGGCTTCGGGACCGCACGATGACCCGCAAGATCGACTTCTATTTCGACTTCATCAGTCCCTTCAGCTACCTCGCGCAGCTGAAGCTCCCTGAAATCGCCCGCAAGGCCGGTTGCGAACTCGAATATTGGCCGATCGATATCCCCGAGGCGAAGATCGCGGCGGGGAACTACGGCCCGTCCAATCGCGAGGTGGTTCCGAAAATCAAGGTGATGATGGCGGACCTCAACCGGTGGGCCCGCAAATACGACGCTCCCTTGCGTTTTCCGGCCAGCTTTGCCTGCAAGGACTGGAACTGCGCCACGCTCTATGCGCGCGAGCAGGGCAAGGCGGGAGCATTCGTCGCCGCTGCTTACAATCGCATCTGGGGACAGGGGATCGATCCAAGCGACCGCGAAGAACTGCGCGCCTGCGCAGCCGAAGCCGGGCTTGATGCAGAAGCGTTGACTGCCTTCGTGGACTCGTCACTAGGCCAGAACGAATACCGGAAGGTTCGAAGCCAAGCCTATCAGCGGGGAGTCTTCGGCGCGCCATTAATGTTTGTCGACGATGAAATCTTCTGGGGCAACGACCGCCTGGAGTTCTTGGAAGAGTACTTAGAAAAATAGGGAGAGGAATTTATGTATAAGAAATCGTCAATCGAAACCGCTAAGCGAGTGCTTGCGGTTACCACGAGCTTGACATTGGCCAGCCTCGCGTTGGCTCCCACCGCAACCTATGCTCAGGAAGCCGACGCGGCTGTCCTAGACGAAACTTCGGACGGCGGTCTCGACGAGATCGTGGTCACGGCCCGCAAGCGCGAAGAGAATGCGCAGGAAACGCCGATCGCGGTTACCGCGATGAGCGGCAGCATGATCGAAGACCGGCAAATCGCTAACGTCGCCCAGGTGGCGTCCTACGCACCTAACGTGAATATCCAGCCGGTTGGCAACATCTCGGGTTCGAGTGCGACGCTAACCGCGTTCATCCGTGGCGTTGGACAGACCGACTACAACATCACCGTCGATCCTGGTGTTGGCATCTATGTCGATGGCGTCTATGTCGCCCGATCGATTGGTGGTCTGCTTGAAATGGCGGACATCGCAAATGTCCAGATCCTGCGAGGACCTCAGGGAACTCTGTTCGGCAAGAACACGATTGGCGGCGCGATCCTCGTCAACACGAATGAACCCGGAAACGACTTCGAACTTAAGCTTGAAGCCGCAACCGGACGCTTCAATCGCGCGGATTTCAAGGGCATCGTCAATGTTCCGATCAGCGACACGCTGGCAATGCGCGCGGTCGCTTCCTACGAGACCCGCGACGGCTATCAGCGCCGCCTACTCGATGGTGGGCGTCAAGGCAACAAGGACAGCTTTTCGGGCCGCGTCGCTTTCAAGTGGGAACCGACCGACAATTTCAAGGCGCTTCTCGCCGCCGACGTCAATATTCGGCGCGAGGAGATGGCCGCCAATTATCTGATTGAGAACCGTGATTCGCCGGATCTGCTGCAGTTCCAGACCATCAATGGGCGCGTGGTCAGCATCCCCAGCGCCCCTTTTGCGTACAATAAGCTTCGCGAAGGGGCAGGACAATGTGGCGCTCCTGGCCAACTGGCACCGACCGACAATCCAATCTGCTATTCCTCGCGGTGGGTGACAGGCAACATCGACGAGACCTGGGCGGGAGGGCCAAATCGTTCGAATTTCGATCTTTGGGGCACGAACCTTTCGCTTGAGTATGATTTCGGTAATGTTACTTTGAAGTCGATAAGTGCTTATCGTGACCAAAAATCGACCGTAGACATGGATTTAGACGTGTCTCCGATCGACATGGTTGGTTTTTCGTCCAATGTCCGCATTTGGCAGGCCTCTCAAGAGCTCCAGCTAACGGGTAAGATTCTGGACGATAAGCTGCAGTTTACGATGGGAGCCTATTATCTGAAGGAGAAAGGCAAAGATATTCAGCCTTTGCGCTTTGGATTTGCTGAGTTTTTGAGCGGCGGGCTGGTCGATAACGACAGTTATGCCGGATACTTGCAGTTCTCATACAAGGTGACGGATCGCCTCTCGATTACGCCGGGCATACGTTACACCGACGAGACCAAGCGCTACGATCCCTCGTTGTCGGTAATCACCCGTGACTTCACCGCGGGCATTCCTGGTTTGCCTTATCCCGATGGCGTGTTCATCCAGTTTAGCCGTTGCTTGGTTGGTCAGAACGTCCCGCAGCTGATCGTCGGTGGTCCGTTTGACGGTTTCCCGGATCCGACTTGTGTGGCGTCCGCTACCAACCCGGGTGGAAACCATACCGTTCCGGCGTTCGAAGTTTCAGTTCATTCCAAGGAATGGACCCCGGCATTGTCGGTAAACTACCAGTTCACCGACAATATCATGGGTTATGCGTCCTATTCAAAGGGCTTCAAGAACGGCGGATTCACGCAGAGGACCTTCGCGGAACAATTCACCCCGTCCTTTAAGCCGGAATTCGTCACGTCCTACGAAGTCGGCCTCAAAACCGAACTGTTCGACCGGCGTCTGCGCATGAATGTCGCGGTATTCCAGTCGGACTACAACGAGATGCAGATCGTAGTGAATGAAGGCATTGCGCCGAAGGTCCGCAACGGTGGCGAGGGCCGGATCAAGGGCTTCGAAATCGAAGGCCAGGCAGCCCCTGCCGACTGGTTGCGGATCGATTACGGTGTGGGCTATCTGGACGCATTTTACCGTTCGATTGACCCCGATGCCTTTCCGGTGAACTTGAACTCGAAGTTTTCTTTCGTTCCCGAATGGACAGCGACGCTCGCCGCCAATGCGACTGTTCACGAGAGCGAGATGGGCAAGTTCGTGCTGCGTGGCGACTGGTATCACCAGAGCGGCGCCTTCAAGGACGCTGTCAACGACCCGAGGCTCTATCAGCCCGCCTATAGCGTGTTCGGGGCAAGTGCCTCATTCACCGACGCCAGCGACCATTTCACCGTAACCGCTGGTGTCACCAACCTGAGCGACAAGCGCTACATTCAAGGTGGGTTTGTCCAGCTGGACTCATCGGGCGTTGCCCAGGCAACCTATTCGCGGCCGCGCGAATGGTTCCTCAAGGTCGCCTACAAGTACTGACGGCTCTCCTTGGGGTAACCGTAAGGTCACTCTATCGATTCCGGGGTTGATCCGTTCCGGCGGTTCCGCCCCGTTTCGTTTGAATCCCTTGAATTTCCCACCCGCGCGCAAAGGTTTCACGCCATGCCTGTTTCCCACCCATTCTTGTCCCGGCCAGAATTCGCTGAAGGCCTGCCGGTCGTCGATGGCGAGGCCATAGCCACTGCCGAGCGGGCGATTGCCGTGATCAATCCTGCGACGGGGATGGCGCTGACGGAAATCCCCCTCCTGGGTGCGGTCGAGGCGAACCGCGCCGTCGAAAGCAACGCCAGAGCCTTCGGGGAATGGCGGGCCCATTCGGCCGCCGAACGCGCCGCCATTCTGCACGCATGGTTCGCGCTCGTTCGCGAAAACCGCAACGATCTGGCAATGCTGCTCACGGCCGAGCAGGGCAAGCCGCTGGCCGAAGCGCTGGGCGAGATCGACTATGCGGCCAGCTTCATCCAATGGTTCGCGGAAGAAGCCCGGCGCATCAATGGCGAGATCATCCCCGCCCAGCGCGATCGCCGGATCCTGGTTCTCAAGCAGCCGGTGGGCCTGGTCGGCGCGATTACGCCATGGAATTTTCCCGCGGCGATGATCACGCGCAAGGTCGCGCCCGCCCTGGCAGCGGGGTGCACGGTTACGCTCAAACCCGCCGAACTCACCCCGCTCACGGCCTTCGCGCTGGCCCGGCTGGCGCTCGAGGCGGGTGTTCCGGCAGGCGCTTTCAATGTCATCGCCGGCGATGCGCCGGCGATCGGGTCGGTCCTGACCAGCCATCCCGGCGTTGCCAAATTCACCTTCACCGGCTCCACCGCGGTTGGCAAGCTGTTGACCGCGCAGTGCGCGACGACGCTCAAGCGGGTGTCGATGGAGCTGGGCGGCAACGCTCCGCTGATCGTGTTCGACGATGCCGATATCGATGTCGCCGTGGCGGGCACGATCGCTTCAAAGTTCCGAAACACCGGCCAGACCTGCGTCTGCGCCAACCGCATCCTGGTGCAGAACGGCATCCATGACCGGTTCGCCGAAGCGCTGGCCGCCAGAGTCGCGGCTTTCCGCGTCGGCAACGGCCTGGAAGGCGAGACCGATCAAGGACCGCTGATCACCGCCGCAGCATTGCACAAGGTGCGCGAACATGTCGGCGATGCCGTGGGGCGCGGCGCCCGAATCGTCACTGGAGGCGAAGGGCATGAAGCCGGCGAGCTGTTCCACCAGCCCACGGTCCTGACCGGCGCCAACCCCGACATGCGGCTGGCGCTGGAAGAGACCTTCGGACCGGTCGCTCCCCTCTTCCGCTTCGAAACCGAGGCCGAAGCCCTGACCCTGGCCAACAGCACCCGCTCGGGCCTGGCCGCCTACGCATTCACCCGCGACATGGACCGGTTCTGGCGCCTTGCCGAAAGACTCGAGGTTGGCATGGTCGGCTTCAACAACGGCATCATTTCTTCGGAAACCATGCCTTTCGGCGGGGTCAAGGAATCGGGACTGGGGCGCGAGGGATCGCGTCACGGGATCGACGAATTCCTGGAACTCAAGGCCATAAGTCTCGGCTTGCCGCCGCAGCCTGCGATTGAAGCGGAGAAGCCCCGAAGGACATAGCTGTTCGTCGTCAGAACATTCGGCACAACTCGCGGCGTAGATTAGCGGAGTGCGGGCCTCGTCTGGGGGTTGATGTTAGGCGGCGAGCTTGCGGTGCTGCAAGCGCCGATATTCGATGGTCTGTCGCTTGATCCTTTCTCGTCGTTCGATGATGGCCGGGGCCCTGCCGAAGTAGGCGTCGGCGGGCGTCACGTTATTTAGGCTCTCGTGATAGCGCTGGTGATTGTAATGTTCGACGAAGGCCTCGATCTGGGCTTCGAGGTCGCCGGGCAGGAAGTAGTTCTCCAGCAGGATGCGGTTTTTCAGGGTCTGGTGCCAGCGCTCGATCTTGCCCTGGGTTTGCGGGTGCATGGGAGCGCCGCGGACATGGCTCATTTTGTTGGCCTCGATATATTCGGCCAGTTCGCCGGCGATGTAGCTGGGGCCGTTATCGCTGAGCAGCCGGGGCTTGTGCAGCACCGTGGCGCTGTCACAGCCGGAAGCCGCCAAGGCGAGGTCCAGCGTTTCGGTTACATCCTCGGCACGCATGTTGGTGCACAACTTCCAGGCAATGATATAGCGCGAGAAGTCGTCGAGCACGGTCGAGAGGTACATCCAGCCCCACCCGATGATCTTGAAGTAGGTGAAGTCGGTCTGCCACATCTCGTTCGGGCGGGTAGTCTTGGTGTGGAACTGATCGGCGGCCTTTATCACGACATAGGCCGGACTGGTGATCAGATCGTGCGCCTTGAGCAGGCGGTAAACCGTGGATTCCGATACGAAGTAGCGCTTCTCGTCGGTGAAGCGCACCGCCAGTTCGCGGGGGCTGAGATTGGTCGCGTCGGCTTCCAGCGCCATTTCGATGATCTGGTTCTGGATGTCGTCACCGATGCGGTTCCACACGCGGCTCGGCGCCGATGGCCGATCCTGTAACGCTTCCGGCCCGCCCCCAAGATAACGGTCATACCAACGGTAGAACGTCCGGCGGGCGATGCCGAGCTTGTCCAGCGTGCGTTTGGCGGGCAGGTGCGACTGCTCGACGATCCGGATGATCTCGAGCTTTTCGGATGCGGGATACCTCATTCGTCGTCGCCCCCATCCGCGATCATGCTTTTTTTCAGCAGACGGTTTTCGAGTGTCAGGTCGGCCACGCATTCCTTCAGGGCACGCGCTTCGCGGCGCAGATCCTGCACCTCGCCGGTGGTCGCGGCACGGGCAGTGTCGCCCGCCAGGCGGCGCTTGCCCGCTTCCATGAACTCCTTCGACCAGGTGTAGTACAGGCTTTGCGCGATGCCTTCCTTGCGGCACAGCTCGGCAATGCTGTCCTCGCCGCGAAGGCCTTCAAGCACGATGCGGATCTTGTCCTCGGCAGAGAAGTGCCGCCGGGTCTGCCGCCGGATATCCTTCACCACCTGCTCCGCAGGGGCCTTCGACGGCGATTTTGAATAGGAGGATTTGGGCTTCATCTTCGTTCCTTCGTCACTACGACGAAGCCCAAATCCTCCTTAAATCACAACCTCAAATCTGTGCCATTGGTGCTGACGGCGGACACAGCGCACCGGGGTCGCCAGTCCCATCGTATTCGACGGGGTGCGGATGGTCTCGGATATTGCGGCGCCCGGCATCCCCGAAACGCTTGAGGAGCCATTGACCTCATCCTGAGGCAAGCTCCTATCGGCTCGGCGAATTGAGGCGCTAGAACAGCTTGCCCCGTTCGCTGAACAGAACAAGGGCCAAGGTCAGCGACCCGACCATGACCAGCGCAATCGCGAGCGGCAGCGGTGTGCCATCGTAGGCATAACCGATCAGGCCGCCGAGCCCAGCCCCCAGCACCAGCCGGAAGAATGCCTGAACCGATGCCGCGGCACCGGCGATATGCCCGAATGGCTGCAAGGCAATTGCAGTGAAATTGACGAAGACGGTAATCAGCAGGCACATGTTGAGAGACATGAGGACGACAAACTGGACCAGGGTTTCGCCGGGAGCTGAGGCCAGGAACAATTGTCCCACCGATGCCGCAAGGTGGCAGAAAATTGCGGCATGGCCGATCCGCCGGGTGCCAAAGCGCTCGACGATCGCCGAATTGACCAGGCTGGCCAGCGCCATGGTCGCCGCCATCGAGCCGAAGATCAGCGGATAGGCCGAGCCTGCGCCGAAATGCTCGCCGATCAGTTGCTGCGAACTGTTGATGAACCCGAAGTGCCCGCCGAAAATCAAGGACATGCCAATGACATAGCCGATCGACGCCCGGTTCCCGAGCACCGTTGCAACATTGCCCAGCAAATTGCCCGAGCGCTGCGACTGCCGGTTCTGCTTCGGATTGGTTTCCTCCATTCTGAGCAGGAACCAGCCCGTCACCACCAGCGCCAAAGCACCGATCACCAGGAAGATCGCCCGCCATCCCGCGAGCTCGAGAATCGCATAGCCCAGGCTGGGCGCGAAGGTCGGCACCGCCATAAACAGCATCGCCACCACCGCCTGCAGCTTGGCCATGCCGGCACCTTCATAGCGATCGCGGATGATCGCCAGCGGCAGCACCGTCAGCCCGGACGATGCGAACCCAATATCCCGCGCAGCGCCAGAAGCACGTTGAAGTCACGCACCAGCGCCGACACCGCATTGACGATTACGAACAACGCCATGTAGCCGAGCAGGACCGGCTTGCGCCCATAGCGATCGGAGATTGTTCCGGGTATCAGAGAACTCAATCCCGAACTGATCAGGAAAACGCTGATGATCAGTTGGCGCTGGTTCGATTGGGCAACCTCAAAATCGGCAGCGATGTGTCCGAGAGCCGGCAGCAGCGATGTGAAGGCCAGCGACTGGAGCGCCTGTATCATCGCCATCATGGCGATGAATTCACGCCGGCCTATGCCGGCTTCCGTCGTGGGACTTTGAAGGTTCACTGAACCGTGCTCTCCTGAAGCTGCCACAGGGCCGGATCGAACCCGCAACACGCTGTCAGGAGTTAAAGGAAGGCGCCGCCCTTATTGTGCAACGCATTACGCATATCGATACAAAGGGTCAAGCTGGGCCTGGCCAACCGATCGCTTCGCTTGCTTGCCGCGCCTGCTGCAAAATGCGTCCGATCTTTGCCTTGCTGAAATAAGCCTTGTCCTGTGAACGGGCAAGAACGCTCATTGTCGCGACCAGCCGATTTTGCGAATCGAAAATCGGCACCGATACTGCGGCAAGACCCGGCACCACGGACCCATAAGTTCTCGCATATCCGAGTTTGCGAACGGACTCGATTTGCTCAGCCAATTCCCCATCGTCGACAACAATCCCCTCGGCCCTCTCCCGCTCAACGCGATCGCGCGTTTGCGCAGGCGGACAATAGGTCAGGAAAAGGGTGCCGGTGGAGGAGCCTTGCAAAGGCAAGGTGGAACCAACATGCATTGACGTGAACAGGGGGACGCCGCCGTCGATCAAGCGAATTACCGTTGGCCCATAGTCGCCCCAAACACTGAGCAGCCCGGTCGTTTTCAACTCATCCAGCAGGCCCTCGAGGTATCCGGTAGCGATGCGTACGGGGTCTAGCCTGGCCATAGCCGCCAGGCCCAGGCGTACAGCGAGCGTGCCAAGCGAATACCGCCCGCTGGACGCATTCTGTTCGACCATTCCGGTGTTGACGAAGGCAAGTAAATATCGATGTGCCTGACTGCGCGAAAGCCCTGAGCTGGACGCAACATCTCGAAGAAACGCACCACCTGGGTCCGCCTTCAACAGGGCAAGAAGGACCCTTGCCCCAATTTCTACGGACTGAATGGACTTCCGCTGATTGCCACTCTCGGAAATATCGACACTCGATATCTCATCACCCTTGGATTTTGGTATACCCAATTTTCCCACCTGTGCTTCACGAGCCAATTCAATTCCCAGCAAACCTGCTAAATTAAGATGCTATCCGAACCTTCGCGTTCGGAAGGAGGCAAGCCTTGGCTCAATAGCCACGCTAGGAGGCCAGCCAGAATCTTGCAACCGCCTTGGACGCCAACACTACCACTCGCCTCAAACTGGCTATTGAACATGCAGCTGACGATAGCCGTTTGACCTGCTTCATTTCAATCGAGTAGAGAGCACGATCCGCGGGTCTGACGATTGTAGCGTCGGCTTGCTGGCCGATATGCCGATCGAGGTGCTCCAAGACAACGGTTTCAGTGATTTTGCCGAATGTGACCCTGTCCCGAAAATGTATCCGGTTGGAATGAGAGGATTCTGGCAAGATCGAAGCTGACCCATTCTGGAACGATGTTCCAAATCTTTGCGAGTACTACAAAAAGCCCTTGCCCGCGTGGTCACCAAATAATTCAGCTGAACGCACGTAGCCGAGCAGCACTTCGACCTTCTTCTGCCGCGATACCTCCTGCATCTTGGCTATCGAGGCGCCCGAACGCGCGGCTTCGGTCAGGAGCCCCGCCCGCAAAGAATGCCCCCCAACCGTTGCCGGATCGAGCCCGACCCTGGCCGCATATTTTTGCACAAGCCTGGCCACCGAGCGATCGGACATTACCCTGTCGACCACCCTGCCCTGCGGGTCGATCTGCCAGAGCAGCGGCCCCGGCGCCGAGCCTCGAACCGCCAGTCAGGCCTGGAGCCGCGCCACCTGCCCCTCGCCTTCCTGGTCGGTCTTCGAATGCCGAATCGTCAGCCGCAGCCCCTCGGGCACGAACTGAACATCGCGTAACTCAAGCCCGATCAGCTCCGACCGCCGCAGCGCCGCAGCCAGCCCCAGCGCCAGCACCGCCCGGTCACGGATGGAGCGCGTCCCCTCGCCATCGGCGCTCGCGATCATCGCCGCGAGGTCCTTGGCGCTAACCGCTGCCTTCTTTCGCGACGGCCGCGCGCGCTGCTCGCGGCGGATTCCGGCCAGCGTGTCGGCGATCACCATCCGCTCGTCGCGCTGCACCGGCGCGACCAACCCCTCCTGGCGGTGCTTCCACCCGATCGCCGCGAGATGCCGCGCGATGGTGCTGTCGGCCTTGCCCGCCATGGCCAGCGCGGCCAGATAGGTCGCCACCGCTTCGGGCCACGCCGGCAAGGGATCGAGGTCTCGTTCCCAGCACCAGCCCTCGAACTGCGCCCAATCGCTCGCATAGGCACGAATGGTGTTGGCGGCCTTGGCCTGGGTGCGGTAGGAACGGGCCGCCGCAATCTCGTCCTGCAACAGGGGATCGAAGACGGCCGAGGATGCCGCTGCGACGGGGTTGTCGGCTGCCAGAGTTAATGACAATCACCAAATCTCGTCGATCATTGCCGTGTCAAATTTAATGGCATTGCGGCACTTGAATAAGTGTACCTGCGACAGTCTGTCATGACGCCCTGTTGGGTTCCCCGCCTTTAGTCTTCGCGCTGGTCTCGGGTCGTTCCTTAGGATGGTGGAATATCCGATAAAGCGCGGGCAGGACCAGCAGCGTCAGGATCGTCGAGGAGATGATCCCCCCTATCACCACGGTTGCCAGCGGGCGTTGTACTTCGGAGCCGGCTCCAACGTTGAGCGCCATTGGCGCGAAGCCCAGGGAGGCGACCAGCGCGGTCATCATCACCGGCCTGAGGCGGGTCAGCGCGCCTTCGCGGATCGCCAGGTCGAGTGCCATGCCGCGTGTCCGAAGGTCGCGGATGAACGAGAGCATGACCACACCGTTAAGCACCGCCACGCCGGACAGGGCGATAAACCCGACCCCGGCCGAGATCGACATGGGTATCCCGCGGAAGGCCAAGGCGGCGACACCTCCGGTCAGCGCCAGTGGCACGCCCGAGAAGACTACGGCTGCGTCCCTAACCGAACCGAACAGCGCGAACAGCAGGCCAAAGATCAGCAGCAGCGCCAAGGGCACGACTATCTGCAACCGGGTCGCTGCCGACTGAAGCTGCTCGAAGGTGCCGCCATAGACCACGTAATAGCCTTCGGGCACCGTCACCTCAGCATCGACCGTCTCGCGCAGTTCATTGATGAACGAGCCGAGGTCTCGGCCTCGCACGTTGGCGGTGATCACCGCGCGCCGCTTGCCGTTCTCGCGGCTGATCTGGTTGGGGCCGACCGACATTTCGATATCGGCCAGTTCCGAAAGGGGCACAAAGCCCGCGCCTTCTCCTGGCAGACCGATCGGCAGTTGCCCCAGGGCGTCAAGGTTGGTGCGGTTCGCCTCCGGCAGCCGCACCACAATGTCGAAGCGTCGATCACCTTCGAAAACCTCGCCAGCCTTGCGTCCGCCCGTAGCCGTGGCGACCGCATCCTGCACCGAGGTGACACTGATCCCGTAGCGCGCAAGCATTTCGCGCTTGGGCGTCACCGATAGCACCGGCAGGCCGGTAACCTGCTCAAGCTTGACGTCTTCTGCGCCGTCGATGCCCTTGGCCACACTTTCGATCGACTTTCCGCTTTCGAGAAGCTGATCGAGGTCGTCGCCGAACAGCTTGATCGCCACATCGGCGCGCACGCCGGCGATCAGCTCGTTCATGCGCATTTGCACCGGCTGGGTGAACTCATAGTTGTTGCCGGGAATCTGACGAACCGCAGCGTTCAGCTCCTCTACGAGCTTTTCGCGTGGCTTCCTCGGATCGGGCCACTCGGAGCGATCCTTGAGGATCAGGAAATTGTCGGCGACCGAAGGCGGCATCGGGTCCGTCGCCACATCGGCTGTGCCGATCTTTGCGAAGACGCGTTCGACCTCGGGGAACTTGCGGATGCGATCCTCCAACCCCTCCTGCATGGAGATCGCCTGGCTGAGGCTGGTTCCGGGAATGCGCAGAGCGTGAAGTGCGATGTCGCCTTCCTCAAGGTTCGGGTTGAACTCCGAACCAAGCCTTGTCGCGCCAATCGCGCTGAGCGCGACAAGGGCGAAGGCGCTCCCGACGACCAACCGCCCGCGGGGCATCACCCAGTCGAGCAGCGGAGCATAGCGGGCATTGAGCCACGCCATGACGCGATTTTCCTTCTCCTCGACCTTGCCGGTGACGAACAGAGCGACAGCGGCCGGCACAAAGGTGAGAGAGAGGAGCATGGCAGCGGTCAGCGCGAGCACGACCGTGAGCGCCATCGGGTGGAACGTCTTGCCCTCGATCCCTGTGAGAGCGAAGATCGGCAGATAGACCACCGTGATGATGACCACGCCGAACAGGCTCGGGCGGATCACTTCGGCGCTTGCCTTGGCAACCAGCCCGAAGCGCTCGTCGCGGTCGAGCAGCCGGCCCAGCCGGTGCTGGGCCTCGCCAAGTCGGCTGAGGCAGTTCTCGACGATGATCACCGCTCCGTCGACGATCAGCCCGAAGTCGAGCGCGCCTAGGCTCATCAGGTTGGCTGAAACCCGCCCCTGGACCATGCCTGTCAGCGTCATCAGCATCGAGAAGGGGATCACCGCCGCCGTGATCAGCGCTGCACGGATATTGCCGAGCAGGAGGAACAGCACGGCGATGACCAGTATTGCGCCTTCGACAAGGTTCTTCTCGACTGTCGCGATGGTGCGGTCGACCAGTTCAGTGCGATCATACAGTGGCTGGGCGATCACGCCCGAAGGGAGAGATGCCTGGACTTGGCTGAGCCGTTCGGCGGCGGCCTGCGCGACGATGCGCGGGTTCTCGCCGGTCAGCATGAAGATGGTGCCAAGCACGATCTCCTTGCCGTTCTGGGTGGCGGCACCCGTCCGCAGTTCGGAGCCGATCAAAACTTCAGCCACGTCGCCGATGCGGATCGGCACACCTCCGCGCGTGGCGACGATGATCTGGGCAATGTCGACCTCGTTCTCGGCACGGCCCGGTAGACGGATCAGTATCTGCTCGCCCGCGCGCTCGACGTAGCCGGCGCCGCGATTGGCGTTATTGGCTTCCAGCGCCTCGACCACGTCCGTCAGCGACAGGCCGATCGCGGCGAGCCGCCCGGCGTCGGGCGTGACATGATATTGCCGCGCATAACCGCCGATCGAGTTAACCTCGGCAACGCCAGGGATGGTGCGCATCTGCGGGCGCACGACCCAGTCGTTGAGTGTGCGCAAGTCCATCGGCGTCCACTCGCTGCCGTCGGGCTTCTTCGCTCCCGGCTTGGGTTCGACCGAGTACATGAAGATTTCGCCGAGGCCCGTGGCGATCGGCCCCATTGCGGGTTTGATGCCGGGCGGAAGCTGGGACTTCACCGCCTGAATGCGCTCGTTGACAAGTTGCCGGGCGAAATAGATGTCAGTGCCGTCCTTGAACACCACAGTCACCTGGCTGAGGCCATAGCGCGAGACCGAGCGCGTATAATCGAGGTTGGGAATGCCGGCGATCGCGGTCTCCACCGGGAAGGTGACGCGCTGCTCGGCTTCGAGCGGCGAATAGCCTTCGGCCTCGGTGTTGATCTGGACCTGGACGTTGGTGATGTCGGGAACGGCGTCGATGGGCAGGCGCGTCGCGCTCCACGCGCCAAGACCTGCGAGCATGGCGACCACCGCCAGCACCATCCAGCGCTGACGGATTGAAAAGCCGATGATACTGGCGAGCATGGTTCTGTTCCTTCCCACCTATCAGTGATCGTGGCTCGCGCCGGACTTCTCGATGTCGGCGCGGATCAGGAAGGAACCCTTGGCGGCATAGCGCGTCCCGGGCTTGAGTCCGCCGAGCACCTCGGTCCACTCGGGCGACTTGCGCCCCAATTCGAGCATCCGGACCTCGTACTTGTCGCCAAAGTTCGCATAGACCACGGTGAAGTCGCGGAACGGCTGGAGCGCTTCGGTGCGCACGGCCAGCGGCACCGTCACGGCATTCACGGTCACTTTGCCCCGCAACGCCATGCCGGGGCGGAACCGCCCGCCCGGATTGGGCAGGATTGCGCGCAGCAGCGCCGTACCTGCGGCGGCATTGCCTTCGGGAAGGTAGTCGCCGAGCCTGGCGCCGGCGACCGCCTGGCCGTCCATGGTCTCGACGCTTACCCGTTGGCCGGGTCGTACCAGAGCGAGATCGCGCGGGAAGACGTTGAACACGACCGTGGTCTGGGCCGGGTCGGTGATGACATAGAGCGGCCGGTCGAAAGTCACGTCACCGGGATTGCCGTTGCGTTCGGCCACCACGCCGCTGACCGTCGAATAGACCGGATAGACCTGCAGGCTCTCGCCCGATTCGATGCGCGCCAGCAGTTGCCCGCGCTGGACGTAGTCTCCCACTGCCTTGGTAACGGAGACCACGCGTCCCGGAAACTGGCCGCGAATTTCCGAACGGCCGGTGCTGGCGAGTTGGACAGTGCCATACAACTCGCGCGTCTCGCCGATCACCGCCGGACCGGCCGTTTCGATCACCACGCCGTTGGCCCTGGCGGTTTCGGCTGGGATTTTCGTCTGGCCTTCGGGATTGGCGTATTTCCACTGGTGACGCTTGCCAGCGACCACAGCAACGACTTCGACGTCGAAGCTGTGCGGTTCAACTACCGTGCCCTGGCCGTCCAGCATCTCGCCGTTCGGCTTGAACTTGAACACGTTCACCTCGCCGTCGAGGCGGCGCAGCGTCACGGTCAGATCGACCTTCGCAGGATCGAGCTTCTCTCCGCCCATGGTCGGGAACACGCGGAACATCGGCGGCACGCCGTCCTCGAACACCGTCATTTCGAGCGCGAAGTCGCCGTCGCGCAGCATCCGGCCATTGTGCTGCCCCTTCTCGGGACCGGCAGCCTCGCCATGCTCGCCAGCGGGCTTTTCCGCGCCACCGCCGCAGGCGGCGAGCGGAATCACCGCCAAGAGGGTTGCGAGGATACGGGTCATGTTGCTGGAATGGGTCATTGTTCTGTCTCCCCCCGGGCGGACGCATCGAAGCGTCCCGACAGCCGGTCGATTTCTGTCTGAAGGTCGCGCCACTGGTTGGCGGCGGCGATCCATTGTTCCTGGACCTCTACGATCGCGTCGGCCGCGTCCTGAACGTCGCGGAAAGTGAAGCCGCCGCGCCGATAGCCCTCGCGCACCTGATCGAGCGTGCGCACGGCTTTCGGCAGCACTTCGATGCGGATGGCGTCGGCGCGAAGGCGCGAGGCATCGGCCTCGGCGCGCAGCGAGGCGAGCCGCCGCAACCGCTCGAGCCGGTCAGCCTCGGCCTCAAATTCAAGACGGCGGCGCTCGGCCTGGGCGCGTTCGATATTGCCCTGATTTCGATCGAAGCGGCCGATGGGGATGGTGATCCCGGTGACGAGCGCGACATCGCCGGTTCCGCGCAGGTATCGCACCCCGCCCGAAACCGTGTAATCCTGCACGCCGCGCGACTGCTCAAGCGTGACGGCAGCCTGCGCACGGGCGATCTTGGCTGTCTCGAAGGCTTCGTCGGATGGCGCAATCGCAAGCGGGCTTTTAACCTCGGTCAAGACACCGCCTGCGACCTCAAGCCCCTCGCCGCTTCCGCCCCAAAAGGATGCCAGCACATTGCGCGCCGCCACCTCTCGGCGTTTGGCCTCATGCAGCGCGATCTCCGACTGCGCCACTCGGGCGGCCGCACGGGTCTCGACGAACAGCGGGTCCTTGTAGCCGCGCACCCGTCGCAGCGCCTCGGCCTGCATTTCGCGTTCGGTCTTGAGCCGGTATTTCGCCGCCCAGACCACTTCGTCGGCGATGATGACATCGAACCAGGCCCGCTCGACCCGTGCGGCGAGATCGAGGCGCGTGACGCGAGTCGAGGCTTCCGCGACGCCAACGTCGCGCTGTGCCCAGGCGGTGCGCGCGTCGCGCTTGCCGCCGCGTTCGAGCATCTGGGAATAGCTTGCGGTGATCTCGGCTTGGGGCAGGAAGCCGTAACGACCGCTCCCGGCGATGTTCTCACCGGTCACCGTTACAGTGGGATTGGGACGCACCCCTGCCTGGGTCTGGCTGGCGCGGGCAGCTTCGACAGCCGCTTCGACCGCCTGCAATCGCGGCGCACCTTCACTGGCGCGCGCGATCGCCTGTTCAAGCGTCAGCGGCTCAGCGCCGGCCCGCCCTGCCGGTAAATACAGCGCACCCGCCAAAAGGGCGGCTGCCAACAATCGTGACATGAAGTCTCTCCTGATCCGAAACGCAATGGGCGCGCGCAATTGCGCACGCCTAGCGGCTTCGATCAGGCTGCCGGGGGCTCGATTGGCGGCGCGGTGGCCCAGGATGCCAGTTTGGACGCTTCGGCCAAATGATGAAGCGCCGAGGGAACCGGCACCGGCATTTCCATCCGCGCAGCCGCCACCGTCATGGCTGTCGGTCCATGATGGTCGTGCGCCACAGTGCCATGATCGACATCGGGCACCGCATCGGAAGTCCAATCGTGGTGATCGCTCGCGAAGAGCGTCGCGTGATCGTCGTGTCCGGCTTCCTCGGCGTGCAGCATCGAAGGCGAGTGCAAGTTGCAGATCACCAGGGTTGCTATCGCGATCAGGAGAAGAACCGATCTTGGCATGACACGTCGGTTAACATCGGCGCTGCGGCAAGACAATCCGGGTTTACCCAGTCGGATGAGGAACACTTTCAACCGCTCGCGCAATCTCCGTCGATGGCTTGGCAATCATTCTTGGGCAAAATTGACCCGCGCCGCAAATTGCCCAGCACCCGCGCCGCTGCATTGCTGCCCACAGCAAGCTCGCGTGCGTAGCGCAGCGCCGTTGTCTGCGACGACCAGCGCAGCGCCAGCGCAATCCCCGCACCATCCTCCCCGGCCGCGAACAGGTCCTGGGTCAACCCGACCCGAAACGAATGAGCACTCAAGGCCCGGACGGTGTCGCCTTCCATGCCTGGCTCGAGCTCGACATGGCCGAGATCGATCGCCTCCAGTACCCGGCGGCGCAGGATCGCGACCACACCTTGGCGGGTGAGCGGCTTGGCGCCAATGTAGTGCCGCACGATCTGCTGTCCGGCAGGATCCGGCGGACTGGTCAGCACATTGATCCGCCGAAACACCGGGCCTTCGCCAATTCCGCTGGCAAGCAGCCAAGCTGATATATGACCCATCGTCTCTGGCGACAGCCAGGCCAGAGCCCCCTCCCCCAGCTGGTCGGTCTTGGAATGCCCGATCTCGAGGCGGCCGCTGCCGTCGCCAACCTGCCGCAGATCAGCAACCTCGGTTCCGACCAATTCCGAGACCCTGAGACCAGCGTCATAGGCAAGGCTGATCAGCGCCGCATCGCGCAGACCGATGATGTCGGTGCTGCAGGATGCGAGCAGCGCCTTGACCGTCACGCCTTCGGGAGCCCCCTGCCCTTCGGCCATGGCGTCCCCAAGCCGGAGCGGCCCTGCCTGGCGCTGGCGATGCCGCTTGTCGCGGCGGATACCCTTCAAGGTATCACGGACCATCCCGGCCTGGGTGGGCAACGGCTCGGAATCGCCGAACCCGAGCATGCGATGCACCCGGGCAATGCTGGCGATCCGGCGCGCAAGCGTCGCGGGCTTTGCCGGTGTCCGGGTATCAGAACCCTTGGCCAGCCAGCGCAGGTAGTGGACGAGCGTCTCGGGTTCGGCGGGAACCGCGGTGGCGACGGGCCGGCGCGACTTGCACCAGGCGAGGAAGCACTTGAGGTCGGCGGTGATCGCCGCCTTGGTCGCCGGCGCCATCGCCGCGACCGCCGCCTCGAACCCGACCGAACTGGCGCCGCGCGCATCGACCAGCGGCGCGTAACGGCGCAAGACCAGCTCGACCGAAGACGGGAACGGCCCATCAGTTGCGGCGAGCATGGGAGTTTCCGGTGGGTTTCACCGGGTCTTTTTGGACAAAATCGGCCCTTTCGGCAACACCGATTTTACCATAAGTCCCGATTATGGAAAGTCCGTGTTTTTGACAGTCGGAAAGATAGGATACCAAACTGCACTTTAGGTAAACTTTGTATTTGACCCTGATTCCCGGCGCAGGTAGCCAATTCGGAGCCACAGCAACGAAGGTCATTCGCTTGAGCAGCGCGATCGACGCCGGCCCCATCGCCTTTCGTATCGGCCAGATCGACACTCTGGCCAAGTGCCTGCTCGCGTCCCATGCCCTCTATTCCCCGGAAATGCGCGCTTCGCTGGCGCTCCACTGGCTCTCGCGCGCCTGGGAGCAATACCGCCAGGACCGGGCGATCACACTCGGGGCCTCCCTGATCGGCGCCGAATGCGCCGCCCAGCGCAACGCCTTCCTCACCCTGCTCGAACGCGCCCTGTGCCCCCGCGAAAAGCCGCTCACCCAGGCGATCCGCACGGTGCGCAAAATCGCCATCCGGCCGATGGCCAGCGAGGCCGCCGACGCCGAGGCCATCGTCGCCGCGAGTACGGGCGACCTCGATGCGGTGCTGGGTGCATTCGACCAGGCCAAGCTGCCGCAGGCACCGCTTGAACGGCTGCTCACGCTCGTCGACCGGTTCCGCTATTCGAGCGGCGATGAGCGCGATGCCCTGTCGGCAACCGCCCGCACGCCGTGCTGGGCGATCAACCTGGCGGCTGTGGCGCTTGGGTCAGCCTTCCGGTTGAGCGAGACCCCCCTGCCCTTCGTCGGCGTCGTCCACCGCCGGCTGTTCCGCGCCGATCGTGACGCTGGCGAACGGCGCACAGACGGCCGCGAAAGCCTGCTTGCCGCGCTACACGACACCGCCTGCGACGTGGCCCGCATGCCGCGCGCGGCCGACATTTTCGCGCGCGAGTTTCCGAACCAGCGTTCGAACTCGCGGCTCTATCTGGCCTGGATGTTGCTGTTCGGGCTTGGCGGACTGACCCCCGCCCAGCTCGCCCGCGCGCTCCCCGCCACCAAGGCCGGCGCCGCCAAACTGCTGCGGCAACTCGAATCCCAGCACCTGGCCCGCGCGCACGGCCCCTTCGCGCCGTTTGTCTGCGCCATCACGATCCCCATGGCCCTGCCCGACTGGCGGCACGAGACAGCTGCCTAGGCGGCCTGGAGCACCGCCTCCCGACCTTGCCGGGCCCGCAGCGCACCATAGGCGCAAAGCAGGCTCAGCAACTCAGGAGCGATCCAGTGCGAGCGCGGTTTGGTCCTGAAAGCGGCTTGCAGGCGATAGGGCGGTTTCTGATCGGCCAGGCTGCCGCCGCCCGGCGTGGGCCTCTCGGGCAAAGCTTGCGAAATCAGGGTCTCGAAACGCCGAGGGGCCGCACCGCGCCGACCATGCGCCAAGGCCAGCATGGCGATGCGATCCGCTGAGAAATGGAACACATTTGCTGCAATCCGGTCCCGGTAGGCATGGTCGATTGCCCGGTGCCTCTGCCATTCCGACTGCCGGACCAACTGGGCAAGAATCGCGGAATTGCGCCGGATTGTCTTCTGCGATGGCCTCGCCACCGCAAGCGAGCGTTCGGCCAGAACCACCAAGCGCGCCAATTGCGCCAACGATAGCCGACCGCCCGGTTCGCCTGGCACTTTGCCCGGCAGGCCGTGCTCCCGGCACCGCCAGCTCGCCCGCAAGATCCATTCGCGCCGGATGAATTCGGGCTTCCCCGCCCGGCGCGCCTCGTACCAGCACCGTGCACAGGCATAGTGGCGCAATCCGCGCGGCAGCAGGGCGCTTGCCTCGCAAGCCAGAAATGTCGCGGAAATCCGCTCCTTCTCGCATTGCACCGCCCAGGCAAGCCGTTCGACCAGGCCATCGAAGGCCTGGTGCCACGTGGTGTCGAGGCCGCGCCTGCCGCGCCCTAGGTCCTGCCCTGCCAGCGCCGGTTCGATCCCGAGATGGCGGAAAAGCACGCTCCGCGTGACATCGTGCGCACGTCCGACCCGATCGATCCACGAATCAAAGCATTCGTCGGCAAGCGGGCGCACGCGGAATGCGAGCGGTTCCGGCTCGAGCCCGAGTGCAATCACCGCGACGGATGGCTCGGCAGCAGACCCGCCGCCTCGCGGATATCGGCGAACTCCACGCATTCGCGGCCATGGCGGCGGGCCACCTTCTGCCCCCAATGCAGCAACCGCTTGAAATTGCCAGTGACGCCGAGGCTGTGACGCCAGAGAAATTCGGCGATTTCGGGCTCGGCGAGCCGCTCAGGCTCGATCAGTTGCATCCCCTGCCCCAGAACCCGGATCAGCCGCTGCGATGGCTCTCCCGGCGGCCAGGGATTGAGCCGCACGATGATCGAGCGATAGGCCAGTTCGACATCCTCGGCAAAAATGTCCGCCGCGACGTCGAGCCCGGCCACCACCATCGGCACATTGCCCTCGCTCATCAGGAAGCGGAAGGCATCGAGCGTGTCGCGCCGCGCCCTCCCGCCGGCGGTGAGGATCGCATGGACATTGTCGATCCCCACAAGCCGCGTCCTTTGGCGGCGCAACAGCTCGACGACCTTGAGATCGGCGATCCGGTGCGTCTTGCCGGCAATCGGCCAGCCCTGCTTCCACAGCAGCGTCAGGTTGATCTTGAGCGCGGTCGAACCCGAAGGGATCACCGTGCGCAGCATCGGTTCGTAACGCGCCTCGCCCCATTCCTCGGGTTCGGGAAAGTCGAGCGCGATCCGGCGCTGGGTCTCACGCAGGATCGAGGTCTTGCCCATGCCCGACTGGCCGACCAGCAGGACGCAGGGTGGCCGCTCGTCCGGCTCGTCATGCGCCAGCTCGACAAGCGTCTCGACCGCGCGGCGCGCCTCGTCGAAATCGATCCAGAAGGCCGAATGTCCGCTCATTTGCGCCATTTGAGCCAGTCATCCTGTGGCAGATCGGCTGCCGGGAGCCAGCGAACCTCGGCCCTCTCGATCCCGCCTTTCGCTTGGGGCGAGTGCGATACCCCTTCCCGCTCCCGGCGCTTGCGTTCCTGCCGACTGCTGGCCGTGCGCTGCCGGGCCGCGACGACTTCGCGCCGCGCAGCCTCGATATAACGCGCGGTCGCCGCCTGCGCGCCGTCAGCCTGGAACGCTGACCCTTCGCGCCGCAGGCGTTGCCGTTCGGTTTCCGATTCGGGCTCGCTGACGTCGGGATAGTGGCCCACCACTGGTAGGACGACGAACTGTCCGTCGATTTCGGCGTAAACCTCCTGCAACGTGCGCTCGTCGTGATGCACGGTAATCTGCTGGCCAATCCGGGGCGCGAGCACCGGGTGCCAATAGCGGCGATGCAGGATCTGCACACCATAGGCCTGCACGGTTCGCTGCCGCACGGGCAGGAACTGGCGGGTGAGATGCTCGACATCGAGGCAGACCGGGACCAGCGGCAGATGGCCCGAAACCGCCATTTTCCAGGCCTGCGCGGGGCATTGTCCGCGCAATCCCTTGTGCGGCGCGTTGTGATAGATGGCGATCTGCAACAGCAGCCAGCGCTCGAACTCCGCCAGGGTCATCGCCGCCGCCATGCCGGCATCGTAACCATCACGCTGGGTCACATTTCCTCCGGTCGCACCTGGCAGCAGGCGCATCCTGCCGACCATAGTGCCGATCAGCCGCTCGATGTGCCCGCCAAAGTGGGCCGGACCGCGCGGACGGATATCGGGATCGATACCATTGGCCAGGCAAGCACGCCGGAAGCTCTCGGCCCGGTGCGGAGCGGCGTGGTCGGCATGAAGCCGCCGGAATTGCCCATACATCGGGTAGGAAACATCGACGCCCAGTTCCTCAAGCAGCGGTTCCTTGGGCAACAGGGCATTAGCGACCGCCCGGCCGCAGCGGAAGATCGAGGGGTCCCCAAAACTCACATAAAAGCCCAAAATACTGCGGGTCCAGACCTCCACCAGCAATGTGATCCACGGGCGCGCGAGTTCCTCGCGATGCTTGCTATCGACCAGAATCACATCGGCGCGGGTGTGATCCATCTGGACCAGATCGAGCAAACCCTCGCTTCGATACTCGCCAGGATGCGGTTCATGGGCGCTTCGCTGCTTCGAGCCCATGCTCGATCGTGCCCGCTGCGGCTCCGAAATCTCCCCGATCAGGCGGATCAGTGTGCGTTCGCTCGGGACCACGCCCGGCGAGAAGCGGAACTCCCCATCCTCCGCAAGCAGCAATCCGTGGATTTCGCGGGCCGCCAAGGCCGCCGTTGGCGGCGGCTTTGCCAGGAATATCTCATGGGTGAGCCGCTCGATTGCCGCTTTTACGGGCGCGGCGATGCGGTGGCTGCCAATCCGGGGGCCGCGCGGTGTCGGAGCGAGGCTAGCGGCCACCGGGTTTGCGCGGAATCTTGCCGCCAACCGGCGTACCTGGCGCGCGCTGAGGCCTGATGCGGCTGAAACTTCGGCGATGACCTGTGAGGACATCAATCCCTCGAGCGGAACATGTCGCCTGAAGATCGGATAGAGCTCGGCCCCTGTTGCCAGCGCCTCGGTTGAGATGGCCTTCGCCGACTGCGGCTTCCGCTCGATCACCCGCCCTCCCCTGGCCGGAAATCGACCCGTTCGATGACATCAATTCTGGCAGAGCGCCCGACATGTATTTCCGGCCTGCCAGAATTGCTGCTCCCGGAATCGCCTTAATGCATTGATACTTAGTGCATAAATTCGGTTGCCATAAACTTTGGCAGCCGACACCTGATCGAATGGCTCCGCCAGCTGCGCGAGGACGAGATCGACTTTCTCGAGGGCGGCAGCGAGGAGGTGGTGATCGAGGGCCGCGTGTTCCAGCGTTTTGCCGCGCGCGGGAGCGCCTGGGCCGCCTCGCTCGCCGCCGCGCTGCGCCCGCAGCTGTTCGCCCTGGGTGCGGCTCCACTGGCGCTCGCCGGGCTGGCGCCGCGCAGCATGTTCCGCGCCGAGCCCGAACACCCCCTCCCCGCCCTGCTGGGTAATGCGCTTGGCGTTGCCGCCAGTGACGTGGCAACGGACCTCGCCGCCGTCACGGCGATGGTTGCGCGCGGGGAAGCATGTCTCGCGGGCCTCTACGCATCGTCGCAGGCGCCGGCGATGTGGCAATTGATTGGTGGCCTCGGCCCGCTCACCCGCGCCGAACTGGCTCGGGCGCTCGGCGTGACCCGGCGCACCGCCTCACAAGCCGCCCAGGCGCTCGCGAAGGCCGATCTGGCGATCTTGCGCCCCGGAGATCATGCGCTGGCCCCCAAACGCCCCAAGATGGCCTCCTGAGGTCTTCCCGCGGCTAGAAAGAGACTTCACGGTACGCCACGTCGATCCGCTTGGGCGCGGACGACCGGTGACGCAGCAGCCGGCGGGTAAAACGCGATGCCTCGTCCTCGCTCGCAAACGAGACCGCCCTCCCCTGCCCGCGCGATCCGATCCGGCCCCAGGCGATTTGTGACGCAACTAACGGACCCAATGACGCCCCAAAAGGTCAGGACGTCAGGATAGCCTCTATGGCCTTCAACACTTCAGTTGCCGAAGCGCCGCTACGCGCGGGCACCTTGAAGGTATATCCGCTTCTTGCAGAATGGGCATAGCGCAAGATCACTTTGCCAGCGGCACCCTTCACTTCGACCTCGCCGCCAGCAGGCTTTGCAGGAGCGACAGTTGCCCGAATAAGGCGCTTTGCGACTTCGGGAGCGGGCAAAGCCGTTCCCAGATCGTCGCGCTCAGCAACAATGGCCATGCTTTCTGCGACCATCAAGTCCAGAGTGCGCTTCTCTGAAGTGAGTGGCTTAATGTCTCTTGCGATGCGGACGGTGATGCCATGCGTGTCGGGAAAGGCATTCACTATCTCTGCTGGCAACCGCGCCACATCGAGCAGACGGCTGAGCCATGAGCGCGAAATCTTCAGATGCTCTGCCATTTCACTCTGGTTGGAATCGTAGAACTCCTCCAGCGCCCGTGAATACTCCTTCGCCCGTTCCCAGTCTGAGATGTCTTTGCGCGACCGGTTCTCGATGTCCGAAACCCTGAACGCTTCCTCGTCGGAAACGTTTTGGATCGTGACGAGGTATTCATATTCCGGGTGATGATGCTCGCGGAGCCATTGAACGGTCCACCATCGCCTTACGCCCGCTATGATTTCGAAGTCGTAGTCTGGGTCATCCTTGAGGCGGCGCACGATCGCGGGAATGCGCTGCTTCTTAGCGGAGAGGAATGCGTCAATGAGATCGCGGCAACTCTCTTCGTTCAAGTGGTCCAGATCGCGGTTGTGCAGACGCCAGGGACGACAGCGAGCTGGGTCGACCCACTCGGTGCGATCCGTGACGACTTTACCGGCGGCAATTCTCGCAAGGCTCTGACTACGGCTCGCCATAATGCTTTCCGATGGCGCAGGGCTGCCGACGTCGATCTCGTCGTCGAGCCCCTCTGTCAAACTGCTGCCGAAGCCTCGGTTACCCTTTGCCATCGCCTACTCCAAACCTTTCAAATCACATTTGTCGGCCGCTTGTTGCCACGTGGCAACAAGCCCTGTCCGCGCCTCGCTTTCACCCTGATTCTTGGTACGTTGCCACGTGGCAACATCCCTCGTTCAGCCAATAAAATCTCGCGCTATCGCACCAATCGAGTCTCTCGAAAAATGATCTTAGTCGTTGTATTTTAACTGTATTATCCCGTTGTTGCCACGTGGCAACGGCCCTAGACCGCCTCACCTGCTCTGCTCGCCCAGGACCTAATGACATCCGCCTCGATTTCTCTGCAAACATCGCTTAAATACTTCACACACCGGTTGTGAACCTCGTGGGACGTCACAGGTCGATCAAGTTCAAAGACTGTCTTCATGCGCGAGCTGGCATTGTCGATTTCTGCGCTGGTCTTGAGGACAGAAGTCGCCATCGAACCACCGAAGACCTGCCGCATCATCGAGAGAATTTCGCGGTGCATGGACTTGCTTTCATCTACCCTGCTGCCAACGAGGCGGATGAAGTTGTAGGCAGGCTTCACCCGCTTCGCGAGCTGCTCGAGCTGCTTCATCGTTGTACGCGCCATGTCGATAAACGACACGGTCGATGCGAAGTCGATGACGCTCGGCGGTACAGGAATTACCATCGCATTAGCCGCCTGCAGCACTGCCATCGAAACCATGCCAAGTGCCGGAGGCGGATCCATGATGACGATGTCGTAGTCATCGACGACCGTATCGATGGCTTCGGCAATCAGGTCGATGATGTCGAAGTTCTGATTTTGTGCCAGGTAGCCCGCGATCTCGTATTCTAGATTATAGAGCTTGAGATTGGCGGGGATCAGGTCGAGCCCGAAAAAGTGCGTCTTCCGGATGATCGAGCGAACGCCCAACAGTTCAGGATTATGGAAGTGACCGTAGAGGGTATCATCCTCGGTCAGATCGACATCCGGCCGATAGCCAAACATCATTGTCGAACTGGCCTGGCTGTCGCAGTCGATAAACAGAACCCTGTAGCCGTGAATCGCAAAGTGCTGTGCGAGGTGGAGGGCCACGGTCGACTTACCCACGCCCCCTTTGAAGTTCGAGACGGAGATGACCGCCGGGGTGTCCGTCGGTGCGCGCCACGGGCGAGTGCCAAATACGGCACGCATATGATCCAGTTCTTCCAATGAGTACTGGACCCGGTGGCCAGAAGCGGTTCGGTCGCGCTGGGGAAGACGACCATCTCGCTCAGCTTCGCGAATTGCAGACGCTGTTCGCCCCACAAGGGAGGCTGCTTTCGAAATGGAATACGACGGGCCAACCTTTTGCCCGGTCTCCGGATCGAGCGCACCGTCACGAATACGCTTCAGGATGGTGAGGGCCTTGCGGTGTAGGTTGCCAAGGCCGTCTTCCAAGAGTTCATCGGGTTGTGCGTCGAGCGCTGCGTCGGTAGCCATGATCACCGCTTTGTGAGATTGAGGGCGCCAATTAGCACTCTTGGCAGTTTTGCGCAAACTTCGGCCACCAACCTTACAAATTCACCGATGATCTCCGTGCCTTTTTGCGAATCAGGAGTCAGCCCGATGCAGCACGTAGTGGTTCAGACCGATGAAGCCGGGTCTAGGGAAGGGGGCCAGCAGGCGACATTCCAATAGTCAGCTGAGCGCCCCGATGGCCGGATTGATCGCGCTGTGGACAACAACCGATGATCTCGGTGCAAGCCGATGAATTCAGTGCGTTTCCCCGATGATCTCGGTTCCCTTTGGACCGATGATCTCGGAGCCCATACCTACTAAAGGAATCTCCTAGAAAAACCGATTCGCGAATCGCTTTTTTTAAAATTGAGATTGGATTTGGTTTCGCCCCGCCAAACCGCTCCGAGATCATCGGGCAACTTGGAGGTTTTAGGCCCGGAATCCCGTCGAAACTGCCAATGGCCTTGCTTTCGAAGCTCAAACCTGTTGTTTAATGACCAACCCGAGGCTCCAATGAGTCGGGAAGGGACGGTTCAATGAGCGGAGACACACTGCGTCCAATCGGACATCAATACGCCCTAGCAATGCTAGGCGGCGGTGAAGAGCGGGTCCGCTCCCTCGCGCAGTCTGCCGGCACTCAGCTCACGATGGATGCCTTCCTACGTGTCCAGGACGAAGAACCCGTTCCGGCATTTCTGCATTCCGCATTGTGCGCCATGTCGCTTCCGACCAAGCGTCCGAAGGACGATACTCTACCGATTCTTCGCGAAGACGGAAAATATGCACTGGCCATCAATCCACGACCAGTTCTCCAGACGGTCGACGGTAAGCCCGTACTACGAAGCGTTGGTGTGCCCTATGGAGCTTATCCACGCGTTGCGCTGATCTATCTGCTTTCGCAGGCCGTCACCAAGCGATCGCGAGACGTGTACTTGGGCCGTAATTTCACGGAATGGATGCGTCGACTTGGCTACCAGACCGTCTCTTATGGCCCACGGGGAACTGCCAATCTGATGCGCGAGCAAGTCGACCGACTGCTTGCGTGTGAATGGCAAATTCGTTGGGAAGGCAACGACGCCGGCGACAACGCATTCGCCGTACGAGACGTAAAGATTTCAAACGAATACGCAGGATCTCTGGAAAAAAATGGCGCGTTTGCCCGCGAAATTCGGATGTCCGAGGCGTTCTATAGTCACCTTATCGACCACGCCGTTCCGTTGAACGAGATTGCAATCCGTGAGCTCAAGGGCACGCCCACAGCTCTCGATCTCTATACCTACCTTGCGTATAGACTCCCGCGTATCAGCAGCGATCGAGGCCAGGTGATATCTTGGGACCAGTTGGCCAAGCACTTGGGGAACGACGCCGATAGCAAGCGCTTCCGCCAGACCGTGCGCGAAACAATGCAATTGGTCTCCGCTGTCTACCCGAACGCTGACGTCGATTTCAGCGGCAGGAAGGTAGTGCTCCGGCCTTCGCCGGCACCTTTAGAGCGGAAGCTCGTTGGCCCGCACTTGCGGTTGCTGGGCGCTCCGGCCCCGGAAACCGCACCGAGATCATCGGTCGCCAAAGCTCCTCGGTCGACTGTTCGGGACATCAAGGTCTCCGAGCCCGTATTCCCTTTCCCAGCAGGCAGCCTGACCTATGGCGAAAGGGAAACTAAGTTCCGAGCAATCGGGCTTGAGAAGGGTAAGCCCTGGTGCGTCGACACCATGGCGAACGCATTCCGCACCGGCTTTCCCGGTATCAAACAAGAGCGGACCGATGCGGAGTGGCTGAGAGTCTGGGAATCCTTTGTCATTCGTTATGCCGAGCGACGCGCAAATTCGGATGCCGGCTGACCGATGATTTCCGAGCACTTCGGTTAGGCTGAAGCGCAGGACGAGGGGGAGGGGAGTAGGGTCGAACTGGGCAGTCATGCCCATCGTCAACAACAAACCCAGTCCGGACCTACGCAGCCTTGTTCGGCGCATCGGGGGCAATTGGTCCGGTAATACCGCGATGTGTCGGTGCCCTTGCCATGCCGACAGAACCCCATCTCTGTCCATCCGCCAAGGTGATCGAGCCATTCTCGTAACGTGCCACGCAGGTTGCGACAGCCGGGACGTAATCAGAGCTCTTCGCCGCATCGCAGACCTGCCGACGGTCGATGCCTCTGGCATGACCCCCAGCTTCCAGCGCAGCACTGGAATTCACCTCACTATCTGGCAAGCCGGTCGACCGATCGAAGGGACTTTGGCGGAGCGATATGTGCGAGGGGTGCGCCAGATCTGGGCACCACTCGAAGACCTGCGCTTTCACCCCCGGTGTCCACTAGGGCAGGGGAAGCTTGCGAGCTTCGAGCCGGCACTCCTCGTTGCGATGCGCAAGGCGGGCGCGATCGCCGCGATCCAGCGGATTTTCCTCGATCAGTTGACATCGACCTACACCGAGAAGCGCGTCCTCGGCCAGGCTATCGGCGCTGCATGGACCAACGGCCCGCCAGGCAAGACCATCGGCATCTGCGAGGGGTTCGAGACTGCGGCTGCCTATACGTCGCTCACGGGTATCCAGGCCTGGGCGACCATGGGCGCCAAACGCTTCCACCAAGTCAACATCCCGGCCTCAGTCGAAACCATAATCCTGCTGGCCGACAACGACGCCGAAGGCAGGCGGGCGCGCGATCGGGCATCCGAATCCTACCGACGCCCCGGCCTTGCTATCGAGACCGAATGGCCGCCGGGCCGCATGAACGACTGGGCGCAGCTTCTGAAGCGGTGAGGAGAGGGGGGCTGGAGCGGGCGTGCCGCTGATCGGCACGAGCTCAGGAGTTCACCGCATGACCACAACGATTCCGCGCGCCAGCGCCATTCTCGGCGCTGCGCGCACACTTGCCGCCAAGCTGCTGCTCGCTGTTCCGATCGACCGCGCCGCTCTGAGCGAAGCCATGACGGAGAGTGCACGCGGCAATGACGCCGCAGGTGCCTGGCAGCAGCGCGACAGTTTCGAAGCGCTGGAAGTCTCGCTCTCCCTGGCCATTCCCGAACTGGTAGGCCGCATGGACGTCGGCGCGTCGATCAGCGCGCTGGAGGCGCTGGCGCGCGAACTGCCAACCCACACGGTACGCAGCGAGGACCAGATCCAGTTCCAGCAGTTCTCGACGCCGCCGGCGCTGGCCCGTCTTGCAGTTCATCTGGCGCGGCTTTCGAGCGATGACATGTTGCTTGAACCGAGCGCTGGCACCGGGATTATCGCTTCGCTCGCCAAGGGCGCGGTCAAGGATCTGATCCTCAACGAACTCGAGCCAACCCGCGCCGACCTGCTCGAGGCCGTGTTTCCGGGCAAGAAGGTCTATCGCCACGATGGCGCTAAACTCAGCGCGCTGCTCTCCGGAACCGCGCGGCCGAGCGTTGTTCTGATGAACCCGCCGTTTTCGGTGTCGCAATCGCGCGGCGAAGATCAGAACACCGCCGCCAGGCACCTGCGGGCCGCGCTCGACCATCTGCTGCCGGGTGGCCGGATCGTTGCGATCATGCCGGACTGGTTCTCGCCCTCGGCCAGGTACGAAGAAACCTTCCGGCGCACCCTTGAAGGCGCGCGGGTCGTCCTGTCGCTCCGTCTGGACAAGGGCGGCTATGTCAAGCACGGCACCGGGATCGCTGTTCGCGTGCTGGTGATTGACAAGGTGCCAGGCGAGATCGGCGTATCCACGGTCAATCGCGGTTCGGTCGGCGAACTCTTCGCCGCGCTGCCAACCGTGCCACTCCGGGCGACGTTGCGCGACCCGACGCAGGCGGCAGCGCCCCGACCCAAGCTCAGCCTGTTCCGCTCGGTGAAGACCGGTCCAGCACGGCCCGTGATCGTGCGAGCTCCCCAGACCAACGACGTGCGCCACGTCGCCTACGAAGTGCTTGCCGAACCTGCTGCGATGGGCGAGCAGCGCGGGGTCTATGCCGATTACCGGCCTTCACGCGTGGTGATCGCGGAAGCGGGCGAACATCCGACCCACCTCGTCGAATCCGCCGCCATGGCCTCGATCGCTGCGCCGAAGCCAAGCTACGTGCCCTCTCTGCCCGAACGCACCGTCACGGCGCGACTGTTGTCTGCCGCCCAGCTTGAAACCGTGATCTATGCGGGCGAAGCCTGGAGCCGCGACCTCCATGGCCGCTTCAGCCATCCTGCCGGCGAAGTCGCGCTCCAGGAGGATCCTGAGGGCAAACTTTACCGCACAGGGTTCTTCCTCGGCGACGGTACCGGGGCAGGGAAGGGGCGGCAGGCAGCGGCCTGCATTCTCGACCAGTGGCTGAAGGGCAATCGCCGTCACATCTGGATCTCGAAGAACGCGCCGCTGCTCGAAGACGCGCAGCGCGACTGGACCGCGATCGGCGGCCTGCCGTCTGATATTCTCGATCTTGCCTGCTGGAAGATCGGCGAGGAGATCACCGCGCCCGAGGGCATCCTGTTTGTTCCCTACGGCACGCTGCGCAGTTCACGCGTCGAGGATACCCGGCTCGACCAGATCGTCCGCTGGGCCGGCAAGAAGTTCGAAGGCGTGATCGTCTTCGACGAGGCCCACGAAATGGGCGGCGTCGCGGGCGGGGAAGGGGCACCTGGCCAGAAGCAGGGCTCGCTCCAGGGCATTGCCGGGGTGCTTCTCCAGAATACGCTGCCGCGCGCCCGCGTACTCTATGCCTCGGCAACCGGCGCTTCGGACGTCAACAACCTCGCCTATGCGGTCCGGCTTGGCCTGTGGGGACCGGGCACGGCGTTCGCAAACCGCGAGCAGTTCATCAGCGAAATCCGCGACGGCGGCATTGCCGCGATGGAACTGGTGGCGCGCGACCTCAAGGCCTCCGGGCTCTACCTCGCGCGGGCGCTCAGCTTCGCAGGGGTAGAGTACGACATCCTGCGCCATGACCTGACCTCTGAGCAGATCGCGATCTACGACACCTATTGCGAGGCCTGGACGATCATTCACCAGAACCTTGAAGCGGCGCTCGAACTCACCGGGATTGTCGACGGGCTTGAGAACAAGACGCTCAACAGCGGCGCCAAGGCGGCGGCCCGCAGCCGGTTCGAAGGCACCAAGCAACGCTTCTTTGCGCAAGTCCTGCTCTCACTGAAGCTGCCCTCGATCTATCCCGCGATCGACGAGCATCTTGCGAACGACGAATGCGTCGTGGTTCAGCTGGTGAGTACGGCGGAATCGATCCTCAATCGGCGTCTCAATGAACTCGATCCCGACGAGCGCGAAGCGCTGGAACTGGACCTTTCGCCCAGGGAAGCGATCTAATGTTGAGCTCAACATTACACATATTCTTTGCAGTCGCAGTTTATGTCGAGCGTGGTGGCGGGAGGCGCAGGTTTCCTTCGGTTTTCCATGATTTCACTCCAGATAATTACGGTTCCCTCGACCTCAACAAGTCGAAGGAACCAACATGCGATCAAGATCATCATTGCCGTTTCGAGCGGCCCCGCTCCGGGTCGAAGACCCGCCCAGTCACGGCGCCCTTCTCACCGCATTCCTCTCCTCTCTGTCGCTCGACGAGAAGTCAGGCTGTGCGGTTCTGTATGGCGCGGCGGTCCGCCATTTCCTGCATTGGCTGGGCCTGCATAAGATCGCGATCCGCACGATTGACGATCGGGCTGTCCGGCGGTTCGAGAAGCATGGGTGCCGGTGCCACCGGTATTCGGCGCAGCAAGCGCACTACAAGGCTGACCAAGCAGCAAGGGTCAGGCGCTTCGTCCGGTTCCTGGAAGATCAAGGCTACGTCGAAGTCGACGACGGGATCGACGATCTGCCACGGCACCTCGCCGACTATTCCGATGCGATCGATCGCCTGCAACTTGCCGAGGGACCGGCACAGGCCTATCGGTCCGAGGCCGAGCATTTCGTGGCCTGGCTTCGCATGGCGCGGCGCCAATGGATCGAGATCGATGACGCGATCATCGACCACTATGCAGCGCATGATTGCCGATGCCCGGTCTGGCGCAAGCGGGGCAAGCTGGTCGCAACGGGCACCAAGCGGCGGCGGCGATGCGCACGGCACTTCGTCGAGTTCCTGCGAGGCCGGGGCGCCATCCCATTGGTTGAACCGGTGGCGGACGATGACCCGCACATGTCGGCTTACTTGGCATGGCTCAAGCAACACCGCGGCGCCACGGACGAGACGATCCGGCGCTACCGGACTGATATCAGACGGCTCATGCCAATGCTGGGCGAGCCTACGCAATGGGATGCCGCCGGACTCAGGAGCGCATTCCAACGACGAAGCAAGGAGACGCCGGGCTCGGCATCGCTGCTCGTCACGATAATGAGGAGCTACATCCGGTTTCTGGTCGTGCGTGGCGAGTGCCGGCCGGCTTTATTGCATGCAGTTCCATCAGTGCAGCGCTACCGCCTTTCGACGCTGCCGCGCCATGTCGACCCGGCAACGATCGAGAGGATCATTGCGGCCTGTCCGACAGATCGTCCGGTGGAAGTCCGGGACAAGGCCATCATTCTCCTGCTCGCCAGGCTCGGCCTGCGGGCTGCCGATATTCAGGACATGCGTCTCGACGACATCGACTGGCGATCCGGCCACCTGACGGTCAAGGGCAAGACGCGTCGACCGGACCGCCTGCCATTGCCGCAGGATGTTGGCGACGCGATCCTGGCATATCTTGCGGCAGCCCGCCCGAAGACCGCCGAAAAGCATCTGTTCCTGCGTGCACAAGCACCGTTTCGGCCATTCCGCTCGTCCGCTGAGATCGCGGGCATCGTCGCTCGTACGCGCGACCGCGGTGGGATCGAAGGAGTGCCGACCGGGTCACACATATTCCGGCATTCGCTTGCCACCAACCTGCTGCGCGCAGGCGCAGGCCTGGAGTCCGTCGGGACCATCCTGCGTCACAGCTCGCCCGAGACCACTGCCATCTACGCCAAGGTCGATCTGCCGATGCTCATGAAGATCGCGCAGCCCTGGCCGGGAGAACAGTCATGCTGAACATCCACATTTCCAGATACGTGGCGCTGCATCGCAGCCTCGGGCGGAAGTTCTCTGAACAGGAACGCATGCTGCGCCTGTACGCCGCCTACGCCGAAGGATTCGGCGACCGGCACATCCAAGTCCAGCGGATCTACGACTGGTGCCACACGGCGAGTTCGCAAAATGTGGCCCGCCGGAGGTTCGATACCGTTCGCAACTTCAGCCGCTTTATCCAAGCCGATGATCCAGTTTACGAGGTTCCGCCTGTCGGTGTCTTCGGTCGGGGCAAGCGGCCACGCCCGACCCCGACCATCATCGAACCGGAACAGGTCCGGGCGATCATGACCGCGGCGTTGGACGTTGCGTCCCAAGACACGATCAGCCCATACACGTACCATTATTTGTTCGGCTTGCTGGCGGCGACAGGTCTCCGGATTTCCGAGGCCCTCGCTCTTCAATGCAACGATCTGGTCGAGGATGGCCTGATCGTCCGCAACGGCAAGTTCGGCAAGCAGCGGCTGATTACCTTGCAGCCATCGACCCGTCAGGCGCTCGAAGCATATCTCGCCACCCGAGCAAGGCTTGGCGCCACGGGCAATGACCTGTTCGTGACCATTCGGGGGAGAGCAC
Source organism: Croceicoccus naphthovorans (assembly GCF_001028705.1). Lineage (NCBI taxonomy): Bacteria > Pseudomonadati > Pseudomonadota > Alphaproteobacteria > Sphingomonadales > Erythrobacteraceae > Croceicoccus > Croceicoccus naphthovorans. The sequence continues at coordinate 148,594 of NZ_CP011771.1, forward strand.
CACACAAGGTGCGCGCCCACGTGGTGTTCGTCAGGCTGGCCCGGCAGCTCGGATACCGCGGACCGACCGGAACGGCCGGGATGCGGTTACACGACCTGCGGCACACTTTCGCCGTGCGTTCCCTTGAGTCCTGTCCGCGCGACAGGGAAGCCATCGCACACCACATGGCCGGACTCAGCGTATATCTGGGGCATGCGTCGGTCGCCAACACCTATTGGTATCTCGAGGCCACTCCGGTGCTGCTGCGCGATATCGCTGTCGCCAGCGAGCAACTTTACCGGGGAGAAGCGGCATGACGGCACTCGCTCCGCATCTCTCGATCTACCTGCGTGAACATCTACCGCGCGAACGTGCTGTCAGTCCGCACACGGTGAAGACCTATGCCAACTGCTTTGTCCTCCTGGTCCAGTTCGCTGCCGATCGGCTGAAGCGTCGGCCGACCGATCTCGAGATCGAGGATCTCGGCACCGACATGATCATGGCCTTCCTTGACCATGTCGAGAACGGTCGCGGCAGCTGTGTTCGGACCCGCAATGGCAGGCTCGCCGCGATCCGGTCCTTCTTCCGCTACATCGAGTATCGTATTCCGGCCTGCCTGGATCAGGCCCTTCGCGTCAGATCGATCCCTACCAAGAAGACCGACAAGGCGCTGATCGACTACCTCGACCGGGCAGAGATCAAGGCTTTGCTCGACGCCCCGGATCCCCGGACACGCCTTGGCACCCGCGATCGCGCAATGCTGCATCTGGCCTATGCTGGCGGGCTGAGGGTGTCGGAACTCGTAACGCTACAACTGCGCGATTTCCCGGACCGCTTCCTGTCCACCGTGCACATCATGGGCAAGGGACGGCGTGAACGGGTCCTCCCGCTCTGGAAGGAGACTCAGTTCGCATTGCGCGCGTGGCTTGCGATCCGTCCCGATGCGCAAGCTGCCGAGATATTCCTCAATGCCAGCGGGCAACCCATGACCCGCGACGGATTTGCGTTCCGTTTGGCGGAGCACGTCAAGCGCGCGGCAGAGAAGCAGCCGTCGATCCTTGGCAAGCGCGTAACACCGCACGTGCTGCGCCATTCCTGCGCAATGCACACGCTCGCGGCGACCGGGGACATTCGCAAGGTCGCATTATGGCTCGGGCACGCCAGCATCCAGAGCACTGAGACCTATTTGCGCGCCGATCCCGAGGAAAAGCTGCAAATTCTCGCGGCGCACGGCGCCCCTGCCATCAGGCCCGGGCGCTTCAAGCCGCAAAGCGACGATCTACTATCAATGCTTCAGGAAATACGTGCAGGAGGTCATGTCAAAATTTGACACAGTTCCGCATCGCAGTCCGAAGCGCCAGTGGCGCTCCCGCCAACAAAGCTTCGCCTTCGAGGCGGCCGTTGATGCGCAGCATAACCGAACCGTTTTGACGGAGAAGCATCGGAATGAGTTGGGAACCAGTGAGGTTGGCCTGCCAAAACGTGCTCTGAGCGTTAGCGCGGCCGGTCGGAATGTCAATTAATCGACCAGCAAAATTCCATGTAACCGTAACGCGCGGCACCGTCGCGGGCTTGTTAAGGAGCATGGCCATCATGGGGCGGTTGCCTTCACAAAACAGGCTAAACGACTTGATGTTTGGCGAAGCAGCTACATCGACATAGGCCATTGGGGCGCGACCTTGGACCGGCACGACCTCCCAAGCAGTCCCAGGCAGCGGCACTGCGTCCTCAGGTGGGCTGTCCATAAGCAGGCGAGCAATGTCCTGGGGCACGGGCAAGCGGCCTCCTTGAGGCGCATAGACCGTCAACTTTCCCTTTTCCCAAAGGCCAATTTGAACAGCACGGCGATTTGCATCAAGCAAAACATAGGCTTGCTCTACACCGCCTTGATGCGGCGCATTTCCGGTAACCCAATAGAGAGACCCTTGTCGCTGGAGACCGGATATCGCCGAAAGATTGCTGGCCAGCAGGTCTGTTTTGCGGCCCAAACGCGAACGTATCGCGTCAGCTATCGGACCACTTGTCAAAAGATCTATTCCGTTGGGATCGGAATCACTTTGGAATTTCCCTACGGAACTGGCAAGATTGGTCCAGGTTAGCGGCGTCGGTTTTCCCAAGACTGGCCTTGCTTGCAGCGGTGCTTTTGAAGCAGCAGATGCCAGCCCAGACCCATTGCACAAGAGCAATGGGGATTGCGACACGAGCGCTGACTTGAACGGATCCAGGCGCTGTCCCGGCGCGACGTCTGCTTCAAGGCGGACTACGCCTCGCTTTTCGTCGTCATTGACCGTCAAGATCACGCGTCCGAAATCGTTGGCATTGACAGGAAAAGGAAAAAAGACCGCGCTAATGCCTTCATAGGTCGGGCCAAGAAACGAAGCCGCGTACTCAAACCGGGTGCTTTTTACAGTCTGACCAGACGCTTTGAAAGTAAAACCGGTTTCGTTGATCTCAAGGCTCGCCCCTCGGGAGCAATCGCCACGCGGCGCATACGAGCCATAGCTTCCTTCGAGATCCATGCCTTTTAATGACGTCAATGTCACTGCACATGCGACGCCGGGCAAGCCCAGAAAAATCCCTGCGAGAAAAACGATAATGGGGCGCTTGGGCAGTTTGCTCGGCATGGCAGATCTCCATGGCGGACAGCCTTGCATCGGGACCTCGATTGAAAGCGACGAACGACTGCCTCGGGGATTTTCTACAACCTGCACCATTCCAGCGGTGCCGACAATCCTAACGGCCCTAGCATTCAACCTTGTCAGGCAATTATCTGGAGTGAAATCATGGAAAACCGAAGGAAACCTGCGCCTCCCGCCGCCACGCTCGACATAAACTGCGACTGCAAAGAAGCGATCGTGGATTACCTCATCCGGGCCTTCCCGACCCGGCAGATGGAGGAATACAAGGATGAGCTCGGCGACGTGCGTTCGCGGCCGATGTGGGACGAGGCGGGCAATCCGGTCCACAACCCGCAGGCCGAGGCTGCACGCGCGGATCTGATCGAGCATATCTGCGCCATGCCGCCGATCCCGACCGCGCTCGATGCGCTGCTCGAGCACTACGGCGTGACCGCGGTTGCCGAGGTTACGGGGCGCAGCAAGCGCCTGGTCCGTGATGGTTCGGGCCAGCAGCGGCTCGAAAGCCGCTCGCCCCGAACCAATCTTGCCGAGACCACGGCGTTCATGACAGGGGCCAAGCGCATCCTCGTGTTCTCGGATGCGGGCGGCACGGGTCGCAGCTATCATGCCAGCCTTGATGCCATGAACCAGCAGCGCCGGGTCCATTTCCTGCTCGAGCCCGGATGGCGTGCGGATCGGGCGATCCAGGGGCTGGGACGCACCCACCGTACCCATCAGGCCTCGGCGCCGCTGTTCCGTCCCGTCACCACCGACTGCAAGGGCGAGGCCCGGTTCACCAGCACGATCGCGCGGCGCCTCGATGCCTTGGGCGCGCTGACCCGTGGCCAGCGCCAGACCGGCGGGCAGGGCATGTTCGATGCATCCGACAACCTCGAGAGCATCTACGCCAAGCACGCGCTGCACGACTGGTATGGCCTGCTCGCCACCGGGAAACTCAAGAGCACGACCTTGTCCGAGTTCCAGCGGATGAGCGGGCTTGAGCTCACCGACCAGGACGGAATCCTGCGCGAGGATCTGCCGCCGATCCAGCGCTGGCTTAACCGCATTCTCGCGATGAAGATTGCCGTCCAGAACGCCATCTTCGACGAGTTCCTGACCCTTGTCGAAACCCGCGTCTCGGCCGCCAAGGAAGCCGGGACCTTCGACATTGGCGTCGAGACGGTGGCGGTCGAGGCCTGCGAGGTGCTGTCCGACACGGTGATCCGAACCGATCCCGTGACGGGCGCGACCTCGCACCTGCTGGAGTTGTCGCTGACCCAGCGGCGCAAGGTCCTCTCGCTCGAACGGGTGCTCAAGTTGGCATCTTACGAGGAACAGCCGCTGTTCCTGCGCAATGACAAGTCGGGCAAGGTCGCGCTCGCGGTTCCGGCGCCCTCGCACATGGACGAGGAAGGCCAGATGATCCGCCGCTACGAGCTCGTGCGGCCGCTGCGCAGCGAGTACCTGCGCGCTGACCGGCTCGACGAGTCCGCTTGGGAGCCTGTTACCAAGTCCCGGTTCAGCGCATTGTGGGACGAAGAATACGCCGCCGATGAGAGCCAGCTCGTGACCGAGACCGTCTATCTCGCAACGGGGCTGCTGCTGCCGATCTGGGGCGCGCTTCCCAAGGAGGACCTCACCGTCAACCGCATCGTCGACAAGTCAGGTGCTTCTTGGCTCGGCCGCCATGTCCACGACCTCTACGTCGATGCGACCCTCGAGAAGCTTGGGGTTGCCCGCAAGGCGCAGACCGATCCTGCCAAGATTGCCGCCGCCATTCTCGGCGGTGGGACATGGAAGGCCCCGCATCCGCTCAATTTCACGATCCGCACAGCCCGCGTGAACGGCTCGCGCAGGATCGAGATCGTCGATGCCGAAGCCGCGCGCATTCCCGAGCTCAAAGCAAAGGGCTGCTTCACCGAGATCATCGCCTACAAGACACGGGTGTTCGTGCCGTTGGACGGCGCCGAGGCAATCATCGCCAGCATTGCGGGGCAGGCCTGAGCTTCGGCCCATTTAACATTACTGCTGTTAGATGGGCGCGTCGATGTTAGGGGGGCTCAATCCGTTTCGACCAGCGGATGGTTGGTTCTACTTCGGTCACGCCAGTGCTGCGAAGAATTGCCCCATTAGGTCCGCTACCTGCCGTTGGCGCAGGATGCGCAGATCCTGGATCTCCTCGTTGTCGTCGACATCTGCGTCGTTGTCTTCGAAACGCGCAACTGCGACCGCCCCATCCCGGCGGTAAGACTGATCGGGATCCTCGTGGACGAAACGAGTCTTCAGCTTTGCGAGCGCCTCCTGCACGGCCTCCGCGTGCGGTCCCGCCAATGCATCCTTGAAGGCCAAGATCGCCGGGTCCAGTCCGCCGGGATAGTGTTCAAGGCAATAGACGAGATCGTGTGCGTCCTTGCGCGCGTTGCGGTGATCGAAGGCGAAGGCCTTGAGGCAGGTGAAGCTCACGATGTTTGCGTACCGAACCACTTCGGTGGCCAGCCCTCCGCCGTTCAGGAGTTCCGCGGTTAGTTCGGTCGTGTCGTGCAGGTCGAACACCATCGACGCGTGCGGGATATTGAGCGCGGAGACGTTGCCTTCGGTTGGGAGCACCTTGACCTTTCCTCCCCCGAGTTCGGGATGCTCGGCGAGAAATTCGAGGACCATCGTAGCGCCCGTTTCAAGACGCGCCTCCCAACGCCAGGAAACCTTCACCCCGTTCTCATTAGTCGCCCGATCAAAGCCCATCGCATGGAGGTTCTCTTCCAGCGTGCTGTAGGCCTCAGTGTCAATGAGGATTGCCACGTCGACGACGACATCCACATCGCCCGTTCCGGCATGCTGGGGAACTTCCGGCGGTCGCGCGGCAACGAGGTAGCGCGGCGTCAGGCCGCCCACGAGGAATACGGTGTCCTTCCAGGGGCCGAAGCCGCGGAGGAGGGTCACGAGTACACGCTCGGCGGCTTCGGTGACTGCGCCATTGTATGCGTCAAAGGTCTTGGGTTTGGTCATCATCCTGGCAGTCGTTCGGCGCGGAGGTGGTCGGCCAGTTCCCTGGCGCGACCGGACCCCTGCATAAGATCGAGATAGACCTGAACCGGCGGCGCATAAGCAACGCCATCGATCCGTTCTCCCACAGCAATGTCGCGCTTGCCGGTATCTTCGATCACGCCGAGGTTCCATCCCTCCGACACGGGCCGGGCATCGAGACGCGCGAGAACTTCTCGGCGAAGTCGCCCACCCTGGATCCGGCACCTGACCTGCGAGATCGCTGAGAGATACGGCGCATAAGCCTGTGCGGCTGCCTCCGCCGTTACCGCATATTGTGCGCCAAGGTCGCGACATGCTTCGTCGAGCCGACGCGCAATCTGGCCAGCATCCCCGCCCGGCACATAATAGCGCTCGATCCGTGGCGGCTTCTGATCGGCGATCAAGCGAACCCATTCATCGAGAACCGGGCCTCGTTCGCGCAGGCGGCGCAGCTTGGCTGGCCCCGCCCCCTCAACCTCGAGCCAGTCGCGCCGCTCCATCTCGGTCAGGGTCTCCGATGCGGTCGCTGGCGACACGCCCGTCTCTTCCGCCAGTTCCTTAACACTCACCCATCTGGGCGCGGTTCCGATGACCGCCTGCGCGACGCGAGCTCGTTGGCCCTGAAAGATTGAACCGAAGGCGCGTCCGGCCTTCTTGAGCAGTGGCCGTTCGATTAGCACATAGGCACACGACGATGGGACGAAGAGCGAGCCACCGAGGTCGTAGTAGCCGACTTGTTCCTGCTGCAGGATTTCGCGCGCACCCTTCGAGATTGCGCCTGCAATCAGCATGGGAACCTTCTCACCGGTTTCATCCATCTGATTGAGAAAATCGCGAAGGCGCCAAACCTGCTGATGAACATCGCGGGGAAAGAGCTCGCGCTTGGCCTCGACGACCAGTTTGAACTGGTGGTGATTGATGTCCACATCGAGTATGCCATCAGGGGCATATCGGCCGCCGACGTGCCGTTCGGAGGCGCGCTGATAGACGGAAGCGCCAGGCAGTTCCGACAGGGCATGGGTTAGCTCATCGAGCAACTCTTCCTCTCTGATCTCAAAATTTCTCATATTTTCCTGGCAGTGAATAAGGCATCTTTAGCGAATATTCGCGCCATATGCAATATTTGCTGTGCAGCAAATTTCGAAAGAGGCCATTCGCCAGCCCCATGAGGCATAAGTCCGAAATTTATGCCTCATGGGGCCGAGCGGACCGCCTCGGGACGCGCGGTCGTGCCCAGGAGTTCGGGCAACCCTGAAACCGTGAGGGGAGGGGGGCTGGAAGGGGTGAGCCGAAGGGCTCGGCCAAATCCGGCCTTCAGGAGCACTCCCATGAACGACATCGAGTTGATCCCGCTCGGCAAGCTACGCCTGTCCGAAGCCAACGTCCGCAAGAATGACAGCAACCTCTTCATCGAGGAACTCGCCGCCAATATCGAGGCCAAGGGCCTCCTCCAGAACCTGATCGTGGTGCCCGCCAAGAAGCGCGGCATGTTCGACGTGACTGCGGGCGGCCGTCGCCTCCGCGCCCTCAACTTCCTTCTGGCGGCGGGCAAGCTTCCCAAGGACCACCCCGTCGCCTGCCGGGTGCTCGACATCGATGCCGCCGAGCAGTCCGAGCTCTCGCTGATCGAGAACGTCATCCGGCTCGATATGACGCCGACCGACGAGATCCGGGCCTACAAGCACTTCGTCAACGAGGGCAGTGACCTCGATGCGATCGCCAAGCGGTTCGGTCGCACCCGCCGGTTCATCGAAGGCCGCCTGCGGCTTGCTGACCTCGCCGATCCGATCTTCGCCGCGCTCGAAGAAGGCAAAATCACCCTCGACGTCGCCAAGGCCTATGCGACGACGCCAAACCACGACCGCCAGATGATGGTCTGGAACGAGCTGTCGAACAGCTGGCAGGGCAATAACCCGGACTCGATCCGCCGCATGGTCACGCACAGCGCGATCCGCTCGTCCTCACCCATGGCCAAGCTCGCGAGCGAAGCCGACTACCTCGCCGCCGGCGGCAAGATCGAACGCGACCTCTTCACCGAGGACGGCGGCGAGACCTGGATCGATGCCGAGATCGCCCAGCGCATTGCCGGTGAGAAGCTCCAGGCCTTTGCGGCCGAGGTCGCCCAAACCTCCGGCTATGCTTGGGTGCGCCCGATCCTCGAAACCCGCGTCACCTACAACGCAACCGAAGACCTCCACCAGGTCCATCTCGAACCCGCGCCGCTCACGGACGAGGAACAGGTCGAGGCCGACAAGCTGCTCGAGACGATCTCGGCGCTGGAAGCCGAAAGCGAGACGCTCGACGAGGACGACGAGGCTGCCGCCGCCGAGTTCCAGAGCCGCTGGGATGCCGCGAGCAGCGCTTACGACGCGCTCCACGACAAGCCCCCGGTGATCCCCGAGGAGATGAAGGCCAATGTCGGCTGCTTCGTAATCATCGGCGCCGACGGTCAGCCCACGGTCGCGAGCGGCCTCTATAGCGACAAGCCGCTCGAGCGCCGCAAGGCACGCGGTGGCGACGCGGGCGAGGGCGCCAGTGGGAATGCAGGGCAGGGCGGTAGTGCCTCTTCCGCACCCAAGCCGCTCTCGCAGAAGCTGGTCGAGGAACTCGCCGTCCAGCGCCGCGATATTCTCGCGATCAACCTCGCCTCGAACCCGGCGATCGCGCTCGACTACCTGATCTTCGCCATCGCCGACTCCCGTGCGCTCTACAGCGCGCAGGCGCTCGGAACGACGCTCCGCGCCCCGTCGCCCTCGCTCTACCTCGCCAATTACCCTGAAAGCCCGGCGCATACGCTGATGGCCGACATGCGAGAGACGCTGGACCTGTCATGGACCGAGCATCGCCGCACGGTCGACCGGTTCTCCGCATTCAGCGCGCTCGACGACGATGCCAAGGCAAGCTGGCTCGCCTGGTGCATGGCGAAGACCCTCGAGGCCAGCATGGGGATCGACAAGAAGGCGGGCCAGTCCGGCCCTGAGCCGATCGACCTTCACGACCATCTCGCCGCCCTGATGGGGATCAACGTCGCCAGCCACTGGCGGCCGACCTCGGCCAACTACTTCGACCGCGTCAGCAAGCAGGCGCTGCTCGCCCACGTCAGTGAAGTTGGCGGCCCTACCATGGCGGCAAGCTTCATGGGCTCGAAGAAGGGCGACCTCTCGGCCTCCTGCGAGAAGCTGTTCGCTGGCGAGACCATCGTCGCGCCTGAGGTCAAGGAAGCTGCACTCGCCTGGGTGCCCGAGGCCATGCGCTTCAGGGTGCTCGCCGCGAGCGAGCCCGATGAGGGAGCGCCGGTCGAGCACGAGCCGGGCAGCGATGCGGGCGATCTCGAACCTGCCGAAGAGCAGGACGCCCACGCCGGCGAGACCGTCGACGCCTGACCCAGCCTTGTCGGCACGCTGCCCGCGCATCCCTTGCGCCCTGCGGCAGCGTGCCGGTCCATCCAGGAACCACCTCCATGACCATGATCACCAAGCTGCGCGCCCGGGTTTCCCCCGAGGCGATCTCAAAGGTTACCCGCATCTTCAACGGGACCCTCGACGACATCTTCAACGAGCTCTTCCAGAATGCTCGCCGCGCGGGCGCTGGCCACATCACCGTCACCGCCGAGCACATGGCGGAGGCCTGTCTCATCACGGTGAGCGATGACGGTGCCGGGATCGCCGACCCGGTCGACCTTCTCTCGCTCGGACAATCCGACTGGTCCGAGGAGTGCCGTACCCGCGAGGACCCGGCGGGCATGGGGTTCTTCAGCCTCGCGGGCCTCGACACCGTGGTCAGTTCGCGGAGCGCGGGCGGCGCGTTCTCGCTGGCGATTGCGGGCGATGCCTGGACGGGCGAGGCCGGCATCGATGTGCTGCCCTTCGACGGGCCACGCGGCACGGCAATCGCCTTCCGGTTCGATCCGCAGCCTGACGGCAAGCTCGAACGCTGCGTCGAGGCGGCGGCGCGGTTCTTGGCCGTCCCAGTCAGCTACAACGGCAAGGATCTCGCGCGGGCCGATTTCCTCGCCGATGCGCACAAGGTCATCGAGCGGGCCGGCTTCCGCATCGGCGTGTTCCGTGACCGGCATTCACCGCATATCGCGACGCTCAATTTCCATGGGCTTACCCTCAAACACGCCTTCCCGGTCGTGAAGGAAGTCCACCACACCCAGTGGTCCGTGCAGGTCGATGTCGTCGACGCGCCTGATCTCATCCTGGTGCTGCCCGCCCGCAAGGAAATCTACCGCAACGCCGCGCTCGTCCGGCTCGTGGCGCTGTGCCGCGAGGCGATCTTTTCGGTCATCCGCGAGGAGCCGTTCCACCGGCTGAGCTTCGAGAACTGGCTCGAAGCAAGCTTGTATCACGACGACTTCCCGCAGGCAGCGCGGCAATTGCCGCTGTGGTACCCGACGCTGGCCCGCGATAATTACCGTGAGGTGCCGCGCTTTGCCGACCTCGAGCCGGGGGCAGCGATCTACGATGACACCGACTCCTTCGACGCCGTCACCTTCGGCCGCGCCTTGCGGCGCTCGAACGGCGGCGAGATGCATCGTCTGGGCGGCCCGGATCCGCGCGCCTTCTACGAGCCGATCACCAATTTCATCGGCTATCCCTGGTACGATGCCCTCCCGGCCTACGTCCGCACCGGCGAGCGTTTCACCTTCGATGGCGGCAAGCCGACCGATGAAGAGGGTGCCGTCACCCTGCGCCCCGACGCGATCACGATCGAACTCACCGACCAGCACGACCGGCGCCTCGATCTCGAGACCGACTTCGCGATCCTGGAAGATGCCGACTCCTGGGGCGACCCCGACTGCGCGCGCATTGCACTGACCCGGACCACCGCGCTCGGGCCCGATGATCTCACCGACCTCATCATCGATGCGGTGTTCAGCCCTTCGGACGATTCCGATGCCGACAGTTACGACACCCAGGAGACCCGTTTCCGTCACGATGCGGCGGTGCGCGCCCACGCCATCCTCGAAGGCGAGGACGCGGCGATCCTTGCCGGCATCCGCATGGCCTTCGCTGACCGGGTCGCCTGGCGCATCCCGCGCGGGCGTACGCTACGCCTCTCCTGGTCGAGCGCGGCTTCCGACATCTCGCTCGATCCTGCCCAGGAGGGTTCGGCGCAATGACCCGTCACCCGAAACCAGACGTCGCAAAGGTCATCACCGACCTGATCCTTGAAAAGATCGCCGCCGGCACGGCCCCGTGGCTCAAGCCCTGGACCTCGACCAGCACGCGGCCGCTCCGCCACAACGGGGTTCCCTATTCGGGGATCAATACCTTCTTCCTCTGGGCGGTGGCCGAGAGCCGGGGCTAAGCCAGCCCCTACTGGATGACCTTCCGCCAGGCGCTCGAACTCGGCGCCCAGGTCCGCAAGGGCGAGAGCGGCTCGTTCAGCGTGTTCTACTCCTCTGCGCGCAAGACCGACACCGATCGCGAGACCGGTGAGACGACCGAGAAGACCATCCGGTTCATGAAGTGGAACCACGTGTTCAACGCTTCGCAGATCGAGGGGCTGCCGGCGCACTACTACCCCGAGCCGCCCGATCCCAAGACGATTGGCGAACTCTCGGCCGGGGTGCAGGCCTTTCTCGACGCGATCCCGATCCGTGTCGTCCACGGCGGCGACAGCGCGCATTACGCGCCGAGCACCGACACGGTCACCTTGCCGTCGCCAAACGCGTTCCACTCGATCGAGGCGTATTTCTCGATCCGCTGCCACGAACTCGGGCACGCTACAGGGTCGGCCAAGCGGCTCAATCGCCAGTTCGGCAAGCGCTTCGGTGACGACGCCTATGCGTTCGAGGAAATTGTCGCGTCGCTCTGCCAAGCCACCCTCTGCGCCGAGTACGGCCTACCCAACGAACTCCACGACAGCCACGCCTCCTACATCCACCACTGGATGAAGATCCTGCGCGGCGACAAGACCGCGATTCTCCATGCGGCGGCCAAAGCCGAGCAAGCAGTAAAGTGGCTGCGCCAGTTCGATCCGGCGCTCGGCTCGACCTTGCCGGACGACCTCAAGGAGGCGGCCTGACGGCGGCCGGAAAGCCGAGACACTGCGGCCGCTCGCAAGGCGAGCGGGAAGGGGAGGGGGTGGGAGCCCGATGCGCCAGGGGCGCAAAGGGAGACTTCACCGATGAACTATGATCTCGATTTCCGCTATCGCCGTGCCCTGCAGCCCGACGCGCTGGCGACCATTGCTACTGCCACCCAGGCCGTCGTCGATGCAATGCAGGACGCCCGCAACGCCGGGATCGACCCGGCTCGCGATCCCGCGACCATCCTGCTCGCGCGCCACGTCGGACGCATCGCACTCGGCCATGCGCCCGACGAAACCTTTGCCGAAGACCTGCCGCTGCGCCGGCAGTGCCTCGCCAAAATCGACGAGCTGAAGTCCAAGCCCGCGCTTGTCGCGCTGGCCCGCCGCGGCATCGGCTACGATCCTGAAGCCAAGCGCGCCTTCCACCGCGAGGCCCGCTCGGCGCTGCGGGTCGCGGCGCGCCATCTCGGGCTCGAACCTGACCAGTACGATCTGCGCAGCAACTTTGCGGGGCCTGCGGTCTCGGGCGAGATCACGCTCCACGGCGACGAGATCTATGTCCAGGTCTCGATCCCCTGCATCCGTCCGGGCCGCGAGGTCATGTTCCGCCGCTGCAAGGGCCGCCAGGACTACCTCGGCGATCGCAATCACTTCTGCGACATCGCCGTCCTTGCAGCGCCGCAGAGCTTCCGCGCCCTCGTCGTCCGCGAGACCGGCCTTTCCATCAACCCGCGCCAACAGGCGCTCGTCTAGGAGACAAGCCCATGGGTTGGCTGTTCATGTCACGCGGCGGCATGGCCCCGTTTGCCACGCCGAAGGCCTATCTCGACAACCAGTGCACCTATCCGCCCGACCCTGAGAAGGGCCGGGCGACGGGGCTGCGCGTTCTCAAATCGACCGTCCGTTCGGGCGCCTACTACGCCGCCTGCCAGAGCTACGATGTCGAGGGCCCGCGCGAGACATTCGCGATCATCTGCCTCGTCAAATGGAACCCCGGCACGCGCAGTGGCGAGGAGTTCGGGTATAAGGACATGAGCGAAACGATGGGGCCGTACAATTACGACTGCCCGGGCTCGATCCTCGACCTCCTCGGGCCACCCGGCAACGAATACGCCGCGCAGTGGCGCGAGCACTGCCGCCAGCGCCTTGCCCTGACCACGCGCCGCAAGCCGGCGCCGGGCGACATGCTGGTGCTGGCCGAGCCGCTGACCTTCACCGACGGGCAAAGCGAGCGCAGCTTTCGGGTGGTCCTGTCGGGCAGGAAGACGATATTGCGCCGGGTCAGCGACGGGGTCGGGGTGAAAATCAGCAAGCTGATGAGCCGGGCCTGGACGATCGTGCCGCCGCCCGCGGCTCCGTCCACATCGTGACCCGGAACCCAAGCGAGTAGCCATGACCGATTCCGCCCCACCGCAGCGCTCGTCCAAGCGGGCGCGCCTGTGCAGCATCGAGAACGCCAACCGGATCGCGACCCGGGTTGCCGAGCACGTCCAGGGCGACACCGCCGTGGTCAAGACCGGCAATCCCCTGCAGCCGTTCCGCGTGGTCCTGGCAAGCAAGGCGGCGCCGGGGCGCACTGTCTCGCGGGTCGTCACTTGCAACGACGACGAGCCCGATGATCAGTAGGGCTCCGGCCCCCGCTCGACGAACCACGATTGCCCGAGCTCGAAATCGGGGCTGGCCGATACGACCGGGCCGTCGGGCGCTTCGCTGACATAGGGCGAAACGAGGTCCCTCCGCCGCAGCCGCAGTCGGCTGAGCCAGGCGGCGGTGCGGCCGCGGGCCTTGAGGATCGTCAGCAGCCAATCCATCGCCTCGGCCATCTCGACCACGCCGCGCCCGGCCAGGCAATAATAGATCGCCCGCTGGAAATCGTCGCACTGCGTGCTGAGGATACCGGCAAGCTTTGCCCGCCCGCCGGGGGCGGCTTCATGCACGAGAGACACTGCCTCGCGCAGTTCCCGAACCGACAGATAGGCGTCATCCACGCTGACCCCGATGCACAGCGCCGCGATCGCTCGGCGCACTGGCGGCAGGTTCTCGTCGCACGACGCATCGCGCAGGCCGATGTCGAGATCGAAATGGTCGAGGTGGCTGAGAGCGGGCATGGCGAGGTCCTTTCCAAAAGAACGTAGCGTGAACGCTCAGGCCCCGTCAATCGGACAGCGGAGGGGAGGGGGCACTCGGCGGGGGATCAATCTTGAAAGGAAGAGCACATGACTCAGCTTGCCCAATCTACGTCTGTCGCTGTTGACCACACGGCCGAGATCGCCCGGCTCAACGACGCTGCCCGCGCAGGCTCGCTGCCCACTTCGCGCACTGTGTTCACCCGGACGCTGGCTGACATTCTTGCTGGCGACGCCGAGGACCCTGGCGCCCGCCAAGCCAGTCTGATGCTGGGCCAGGCCGCGCTGCGCAGGCTCATTAACGAGACCCCTATCGAGCCGGGAAACGACCCTCACGGCGAGCGCGATTTTGGTGCGGTCGAGTTTCAGGGGCACAAGATCTTCTGGAAGATCGACGTCTATGCCAACGACGGGACGTTCGCCTGGGGGTCCGAGACGCCGTGGGACGCGCAGCAAAGCTTCCGGGTGGTCACGATCATGCTGGCGAGCGACTGGTAAGGCGATGAGCCGGTATTCGTTGAAGCCTCTGCCGGAGCACTCGGACATCTTCGAGGTTGCGATTGGCTGGGACCCGGGGCTTGATACCTATTTCGTGCAGGTCTTCGGAACTCCGGATGCATCGTCCGAGCCTGACGTCCGGCTGTGGCGGGGCACGAGCTTTCAGGAGATTGAGACGGTTCGGGAGCTGCTGGCAATTGCAGGTGACTTTGCGGAAATCTCCGGCGAGCTTTCCGGGCGGCTTACTTCGGACCGCCGAAGCTTCCCGCATGATCCGACCTGGCCAATCACCCGGATTTTTGCCGAGCTAGTGGGTCATCGGGCACGCCGCGAATAGCCGCCATTTCGAATGTCGGCGGCCGATTTTCAGCTTCTTTTCAACCAACCATCGCTTACTTCCACATTGGGCGCTGCTTCCAATTTGCTGGAAACCCCATCGAAGCCAAATCATTCTCGGGATGCGAATCAATGTGAGCCGCGAAATCCCCGCGCCAAGTGGAATCCGGTGCCACTGTCCTGACCACATGGGCGATAAGGCAGGCGCCGTTATAAAGTTTTGCTGGCGCTTGCGTCGCTGTCTGGTCCAGCGTGTCTCGTAGGTCGGCCGGCTTTTGGGCCAGCCGAGGTGGAATGAGGAACCCGCGGTTCCACAGTCGGCCATGGTGGGCGCAAATGTTCCTGAGGTCGGTAACGTGACGGACTAGCGGTACAAGAATCGTTTCCGGAAGACCGAGCGGTCGTGCAATTAAATTCCGCAACGAGCGGTCGGTGAGGTTGGAATACCAGCGTGAAAGCTGGCCGAACGACATCATCTCCGCCACCATCCAGACGGGCGGAATGGCTGGTACGTCATAGGATTCCCGGTAATGCTTCACATACGTCTCGCGGGAAAAGCCCGTCTCACTCGCCAGTTTCGATAGGTTCGAATGGAACTCCCGTCGGTCGTCGTACAAGCTAGCATCAAGGTAGCTATGGCCGTCTCCGAGTTGACCGAGGTGATAGGCCCAGCTGCCTCTCAATGCGACTTCAACATGTTCGGTGCCGCGCATAACAAGGCGCCGCAAAACTCGGTCGAAATCATATAAGGCTGTTACCCGGTCGAAGGTGGTCCGGTCACGGAACCTCGGGCCTACATGGCTTTTTGGGTGCTCAAAATAGAGCCAGTATGCGCTTAGGCGATAATAGCTGACATGGCGCAGCGTAAGCGTGGCGTGGAGGCCGCGTTGTCAGCGTGATTTTCTTGCTTGAGCGGCTTTTCCGGCGGCGCGTCGTTTGGCGATGGCGCCGATCCTGAGCTTTGCGTCGCGTTCGTCTATCTCGTCAGGATTGAAGGCTTTGCCGTAGCAGCCCTGGTGCCACTCGGTGGCATCCTTGTGCTCGGGGTGCTTGGGATCGGTGACGGCTTCAAGGAAGGCTTCGAAGCCGGGCGTGCCGCCGCAGTCTTCGGGCGGAGCGCGGTGTTCGCCCTCAATATATCGCGGATATTTGGTTCCTGCTTCGCCATCCCTGACCGCTTCGACGGTGACGATGTGCTCCCAGCTGTCGCCCATGTCGTAAGTGTAGAGGAACTGACGGACATCGCGGTCGAGCAGCGCCTTGAGTCTGGTGTTTTTGGCCGCGAACAGGCGATCGTCGGGCCAGTCGGGATCGGTCACGCCGTAGCGCCTGTCGCCTGCCTCGAACTCCCAGAGATGATAGTCGAGCCAGCCCATTGCGCCCTGGATGACATCGTGGAGCATCTTGAGGTTGGCATCGACCGGAACATCGACCCGCCGCCAGATCGAGGGATCGGTATCGGCAAGCGCGATATGCAGGCGGGCAATGGTCTCGCTCATGCCGCCATGCTGACTGGCGTGACTTCGGCTGTCCAGTTCCATGGCATGAGTTCGTCCCAGCGCGAGGCCGGCCATCCGCTGGCGATCTTCTCGATCACATCGGCGATGTAGGCTTGCGACTCCAGACCATTGAGCTTGGCGGTCTCGATGACGGAATAGATCGCGGCCGCCCGTTCGCCGCCCGCCTTCGAACCGGCGAACAGCCAGTTCTTCCGACCAATGGCGATTGAACGCATGGCCCGTTCGGCGATGTTGTTGTCGATCTCGGCACCGCCCTCGTCGAGGAAGAGGGTGAGCGCCGTCCAGCGCTTGCGGCCATAGGCGAGCGCCTTGGCCATCGCCGACTTGGGCGACAGGCGGTGCAGGGCATCATGGATGGCTACGCGCAGGCTCTCGATCTGCGGCTTGCTTCGTTCCTGGCGACATCGCCGGCGGACGTCGGGCGGCCTACCGCGTATCTCTTCCTCGATCCGGTAAAGCCTGGCGATCCGTTCCAGCAGATCCGTGGTCAGCGGCGTCGGGCTGGTCTGGTGGTTCTCGAATATCTTGCGCCGGAAATGCGCCCAGCAGGCGACTTCCCTGATCCGACCGCCCGCATAGAGCTTGTCGTAACCGGCATAGGCGTCGGCCTGAAGAAGACCGGCAAAGTGCTTGAGCTCGGTCTGCGGATGGATGCCGCTGCGATCGGACGTGAACCGGTACCAGACCAGAGCCGGACCAGTGGCACCCGATGCGCGATCATCGATGACATAGGTCCACAGCCTTGCCTGCGCGGTCTTGCCCTTGCCCGGCACCAGCATCGGCACGGGCGTATCGTCGGTGTGTAGCTTGCCGGCCTTGAGGCCCTGTTCACGAATGCGGGCAACAATGGGATCGAGCAGCGCGGCTGCCTGTCCTGCCCAACCGGCCAGGGTCGAGCGGTCGATACTGACCCCTTGCGCCGCCATCATCTCGGCCTGGCGATAGAGATGCGGTGATCGGGCTGAGGCCTGGATCTGCCGATGAGTTATGTTGGAATTGGTCAACCAGGAGAGAAGCAATGCAATTCTTCGTTGGAGTCGACGTTTCGCTGGAAAGCTCAAGCATCTGCGTCATTGACGAGCGCGGTGTCGTGATCAAGGAAGGCACGGCTGCCAGTGAACCCGAAGCAATAGGCCGTTTTATCCGCCACCAAGGCCGCAAGGTCGAGCACGTTGGCTTGGAGACCGGGTCGTTGTCGCAATGGCTTCACGCGGGCCTGGTGCGGCAAGGCTTCAAGGTCTCGGTCATGGAAGCTCGGCATGTACATGCGGCGTTCGGCGCGATGCGGGTCAAAACCGACCGCAACGATGCACGTGGTCTCGCGCAGCTGATCCGACTCGGATGGTTCAAGTCCGTGCACGTGAAGGCGCCGAGCGCCCAAGAAACCCGGGCGCTGCTCAATGCCCGGCAGTTTCTTGTCGATAAAGTCACGGGCATAGAGAACTCGATGCGAGCGAACCTACGGAATTTCGGGCTGAAGATGGGCGTGGTGTCCCGGAAGACATGGCCGACGCGAGCACGCGATTTGGCCAGCGGCATCCCAGCGCTGGAGATGTTGGTTGAAGCTCTGCTCAAAGTGCGCGACGTCCTGCTCCAGGAACTGCGCACGCTGGATCGCAAGCTGCTGGAGACTGCACGCGCCGACCCTATTGTACAGACGCTTATGACCGCGCCGGGCGTCGGTGCCATCGTGGCACTGACATACCGGAATGCGATCGATGACCCTAACCGCTTCAAGCGGTCCAAAGATGTAGGTCCGTGGCTGGGTTTGACGCCGACCCGATATCAGTCCGGGCAGATCGACAGGCGCGGCCACGTGACCAAGGCTGGCGACGGCTCAGTGAGAACAGCATTATACGAGGCGGCAACGACGTTGCTCGGCCGCGTCGTGAGATGGTCAGCGCTGAAGAATTGGGGCCTGCGGGTCGCGCGGCGAAGTGGAATGAAGAAGGCCCGCGTCGCTGTGGCGCGCAAGCTCGCCGTCATCCTCCACAGCATGTGGCGGACACAATCGCCATTTGCCTGGGCCGCCGACAAGGAGGAGGTCTTCGCCTAATTAGAGATACCGCCTGCCACGGAGCTGGTAGTCGGTGACGAGGTCCCGAGCAGGGACGAAGGTTGATTGAGCACGCATCTGCCGGAGTCGCCTCGAGCACGGGGTAGAGATAGTGCCATCCGCCTCCTTAGTTCGCATCATGTGACGGCCTCGCCGATCACGGACAGAAGCATGGCCCTGCTCGTGGATTATGTCGTT
Organism: Croceicoccus naphthovorans; assembly: GCF_001028705.1. Classification (NCBI taxonomy): domain Bacteria; kingdom Pseudomonadati; phylum Pseudomonadota; class Alphaproteobacteria; order Sphingomonadales; family Erythrobacteraceae; genus Croceicoccus; species Croceicoccus naphthovorans. The sequence continues at coordinate 166,988 of NZ_CP011771.1, forward strand.
GACGAAAACAGCCCGATCACAGAAGCGGCAGGTGATGGTCGAACTTGTTCACGACCACATGGGCGAGCGTCGCGAAGCTGGCCTTGCCGCGCGCGACCGCTTTTACCGGGGCGGACGCCTGGACGATCTTCTCGCAGGACCGGCAGGAATACTTGGGCCGCACGGTGCGGATGACGCGCCACTTCACCGGCGCCACGTCGAGCATCTCGTCGCTGTCCTCGCCCAGCGGGCGCAGGGCGCCGCCGCAATCGGGGCAGGCGCAGCTTCCCGCTTCCGGTTCGATCCGGCGCTCGCTGCGGTGAAGATGACCGGGGAACTGACGGATCGGTGTCGCGCGCTGGTTGCCGGTTGCCGATGCCGTTGCGGCAACATCAGCAACAGCGGCTTCGCCTTCCAGTTCCTCAAGCGCCAGTTCGAGTTGCTCGATCTGGCGGCTGAGCTTCTCCGACGACTGGCCGAATGTCATCCGCTTAAGCTGGGCGAGCTGAAAACGCAGCGTCTCGATCAGCGTATCGCGGGCCGCCAGAGCCGCTTCCAGCTCGGCGATCCGGGCATCCTTGTCGATGGGGGAGGAGGCTTGATCCGACACCGTGATCCTTTAGCGAATCGGGTGGTCCAATGCCAGAAAAACCAACGGAATCCGTGAGCTTTTATCCCGCCAGAAGAGGCACAGTCGTCCGCTCGGGCCGACGCCAGTCGATGCCTTCCAGAAGCATCGAAAGCTGCGCCGAGGTGAGACTGACCTTGCCTGTCTTCGTCACCGGCCACACGAAACGCCCACGATCCATACGCTTCGAAAACAGGCACATGCCCTGACCATCGTACCACAGCAGCTTGACCAGATCACCGCGCTTGCCCCGAAAGGCGAACAGCGCCCCGCAATGCGGGTTCTCGTGCAGCACTTGCTGCGCCAATACTGCCAGACCGTTAAAGCCCTTACGCATGTCGGTCACACCGCAGGCAAGATAAATGCGTGTCGAAGGAGGCAACGGGATCATTGAGACAGCACGCTGATCACCCGCGCCAGCGCATCGGCATCGACTGCAGTGTCCACCGTCAGCTTCACGCCCGAAGGCAGTTCGATCCCGATCTCGCCACCCGCTCGGGCGGGAGATGAAACAGCCGGAAGCAAGGGCTCCGATATCTCAACCTCGGCAAAAGCCGGCAATGCCGTCCGCCTCGTTCCCGTCAACTCACCAGACATCGCCAGGCGCCGCCAGGTGTAGAGTTGCCCGCTGCCGACTTCATGCCGTTCACAGGCCGACCGAACCGAGCCATCCGGTCCGAAGGCGTCCCGCAAAATCGCCAGCTTCTGCTCCACCGTCCAGCGCCGACGGCCCGACACGCGCCCTACGATCTCGACGCGACCAGTCATACGAGTGCTCATATGACCAGTCGTATGACTGCTCGTTCCGTCATCGTCGATATCGTCCATCGGCACCGCTCCACAAGAGAGCGGTAATCAGCCTATCCCAACGCCATCATGCAAGGCGGCCTTCACACCACGCTTACGGCGCAGCCAATACTCGGCACGCTCCTCATCGTCGATATGCATGCCGCTGGCACGAAGATGTTCGATCTGCTGCTGCCAAGTGAGCGCAGGCTTTGTAAAGGTGCGGGTCATTCTGGCCCGTTTGTGCAACGCATTGGCCAAAAATAAAAGACCCGCCCAGTGTGCATATCCTTGCGGACAGAGGCCGGGCGGGTGCGATCGACACCGACATATGCGCCGATTCCCAACAAATCAATAACCGAAGCTTCGGTTTATCGTTTTTTTGCCGAGACGGCCGATCGGGCCAGATCTTCAATTGACCGTCCGGTGACCTGCTATGCGTAGCACAAAATCCGAGCTTGCGCTCGGCTCCGTTTGAGACTCTAAGGTGACGGTCCGCCGCAAGTCGGTCACCTACGCCGCGTCAACGAGTAGGATAAGAACGACAGTGAGAGCAAACGTGCTCCCACTGCCCAAGCCGGAAACGCCAGTAGTCGGTAACCGACACTGACTTCGGCCAGTTGCATGCGATCCGCATATCAACCTCCAAGGGTCCGGGAAAAAGCCCGGGCTCCGGGTCGCCCCATTGCGCCCAAGTTTGCGGGCCGAGGAGCGATGAAGGAAGAAGACGGCGGACCGTCGCTGACAATATATTGTAGTTACCTGAGTTTCGCTACCCGAATGTATCTACATCATTCAGGTGGAGCGAGAAAAGTTCGAGTCCGAAGGGCTGCATCCCTTAAACTTAGCGCCCACCCACACTGGTTCATTGTTTGCAGGAACCGGCAGACGCAAGGCTATTGGCAGGGCTTAGGTCTTCCAGCGTTCGCAGCGAAGGTCGACTAGCGCTTCGTCCGGCGTTGCACAATCGTCTGCGCAAGAATGCGGCGGTTGATCTTACGCTTCCAGTTTAGCTGGGCCTGCGAGAGAATACGCTTTCGAACAGTCTGCAAGAGGAAGTGATACTCCTTCTCGTTGTACAGGTAGCCCATCCGATAAGCATGTTCGATCAAATCGATATTGGCATTTGCGGAGTCGTCCTGGGCAATGCGTTTCAAGCCGTCAAAAAGATTCCCCGTGTCGATCTGAATGAAACGGTTGATGCAGACATTGCCGACGTAGGTGGTGTTCCCGTTATGACGGTTGCGAATGTAACAATGTTCCTTGATCTCCTGACCGCAGGGGCAATTGTCCCACTCGTCGCTGATCTCAACGGCGACGAGCTCCCATTCTTGACGGGCGGCCTCGAAGATCTTTGCGACGGATAAAGGGAGGATGTGAGCTTTGAGGTGTTCGAAATTTGGCGATGTCATTGCGCTCCTACCCTCCCTAAAACCAGACCGTTGGCCGCGGCACTACTTGGCGGCAAGCCAGCGTACGAGGCGAGCGATGATTCCAGGTCGAGAAGCCGGTTCGATTGTCTGGGGCGATAATGGCGCTTGTGGCGCACTATTGTAATGCCGCTCCTTGCGGTCGCGATCGACGCGACGGCCAAGTTCGACCCGTTCACGCGACCACTTGTCCGCCCAACGTACGCGCCCGCCATCAAGGATGTAATGCGATTGGCAGGGGAAGCTCCAATTGCCGATGGATGGGCTGACCGAGACGGACTCCCCGTTAAACTTCATCGACCAGTCGCGCGGCGAGAACCGCGTGTAGACCTCGCTCCCGCAGCCACAGAAACAACGGTGTGCCGCCGTGCCGAACTCCATCGATACGTAGAGGATTCCTTCCTCCAGATTATCGGGAAACGCCTTGACGAATTTATGCGCATAGGTGGCACGGCTCATGTTTTGTCCTCGTTGATGATGACATTGCCGTTCAGCGCGAAGTTGGCGTGATGTTCATGCCCAAGATCGATATAGAAGCCAAAGTACTTCTTCCACCTGATGACGGCGAGCGCGGCATTCAGCGCGTTCAGATCGGCAATCTGGATGTTCTTGGCGTAGATATTGTCCTTGCCTCCGTCCTTGAAGGAAATCCGACGGTTATCGCGCACATGTTCGCGCTTGGCAGGCGTACTTGTGGTGACACGGACAAGGCCCGTCAGACCCTCGTCGATCAGTTCGATGCCCATACCGACATCGACGAACGGAACGCCATTCTGCTCGAGATATTCCACGAGCAGACGCTTAGGCGTGCCAGGGTCCATGCAGATGAAGGCGAAATCAAGAGCGCCAATCCGGTCAATCGTATCGGCGGCGATGGCGAAGTCATGCGGCTCAATGCCTCGGTGCATTCTGGAATAGATTCCTGCGAGGTAGTCAACCTTCTTGGGCAATTCGCGAAGTTCGTCTCCTGAGGGCGCGCCTGGCGCGCGAAAGGCGTTATGCTGCAGGAACGTATCGCCGTCGAAGATGGCAATTTGCCGCACAGGTGTCTTAGCCACAAGATCGAGGACATAGGAGCCGGTGCCGCCGACGCCGAAAATGCCGACGCGCGCCAGTTCCAGTTTGCGCATCACGTTGGTGATGCCCACCCGCCCCGAAGCGGTGTCGGGATAGTGAAACGGCGAGTGCGGATCTTCGCTCTCGACGAAGCGATGCGTTCGCGCCGACACATTCGGATCCAGGTCTTGTGCATGACGCTCGATCATCGCCACGTAGGTGGTCAACTTGTGGTGATAGTCGCGGTAACCCTCGCTAGGCTTCTTCGAAAAGGAGTGGTTGACGGTGAGGCCAGGCCCCAGTGTTTGATCACCGCTGGTGTGCCGCATATGCTCCAAAGGACTGCCAGCGCTATCGCACGGATATTCGCCCGCCCACATGGCAACGTGTTTTCCGGCTTCGATGGGCGAGACTGTGACATCCCCAGAGATATTGCTCATGTCCGAGACCAGCGTGCCGAGGCGAACCTCGCCCTTGCAGTTCACATAGGGCACGCCCGAAATTACCAAATGGTTGTGCAGGACGGCCAGCTCGTAGCCGTCCTGCACAATGCGGGCGAGGTCGGGATTACGACTTGTCAGTGGCAGTGACATCGAAAATCATGTCCTTCTTGATGTGCACCGTTCCATCGGGCTGGAGCGTGCCTTCCTTGTTTTGACCGGGGCCGTCGCGGTAGGCGATGGTGATCTCAATGTTCTCTCCGGTCGGCGGATTTTCGAACGCAAGGGCAACGATCTGGTCATAGGTGACTTCCTTGCCCTGAACCTCCTTCTCACGGGTGTTGACAATGATCGTGGTCGCGCCGTGCCCACCCTGCCCGTTGCCGGGATTGTCATTCTTGTTGGTATCCATCTTCGCAAACTCCGGGCTTTGATTAGAGGCGGGAAAAATACCTCTACTCCGAACAAACTCTCACGTTGCGATTCGGTAGTCAAGGGCATAAAATGCGCCTACACCGAACAAGGAGCAGGAGATGTCGTTTGCAGAACACCCTTGGAGAGAAAATTCGCAAGCTACGGAAAGATAAGGGCTATACCCTCGATAAGCTTGCCGAACTGACTGATTCCAGCAAGAGCTACATCTGGGAGCTAGAAAACAAGAACCCACCACGGCCTTCGGCCGAGAAGCTGGCCAGAATCGCCGAAAAACTCGAAACCACCATCGAGTTTCTGCTCGATGAGGGCGAAGGTGTCAGTGCGGAGGAAGCTGTCGATGCACAGTTTTACCGCCAGTACCGCAAGATGGATTCCTCGACCAAAGAAAAGATCAGGCGGATGGTTAAACTGTGGGGCGACGATGCATGACGGAGACCTTTTCGCCGCAACGCTGGGCGAACACGTTGACACTGTTGCTGAACAACGTCCACGGTGCTGCGGCGGAAAGATTCCCGGTGCAGGTGCCCGAGTTGGCGAAGGAATATTCACGCCATCGCTTTCCCGATGACCCGGTATCGTTAGTTGCAGGCGATAATCTGCCGACATTTGACGGGGCGCTCTACAAGGCACCCCCTGGCAAGAAGGGCTGGGGGATCATCTACAATAAGGCGATCGCGTCACCGGGCCGGATCAATTTCACCATTGCGCACGAGTTCGGACACTACCTCCTGCACCGCCTGCGCTTTCCCGACGGACTCGAGTGCGGTCAGCAGGACATGATGCGATGGGACAGCGAATACCGGCAGATCGAAGCACAGGCCAACGAGTTCGCCGCAAGCTTGTTGATGCCGCTTGACGATTTTCGTCGTCAGATCGAGGCCAAGGCCAAACCGACGCTGGATGACCTTGGCTGCTGCGCCGAGCGTTACGGCGTTTCGCTGGTCGCGGCCACGCTACGCTGGCTGCAATATACCGAGCGTCGGTCCGTCATGGTCGTGTCGCGTGACGGCTTTATCCTATGGGCTAGATCAAGCCCGACGGCCCTGCGCACCGGGGCCTATTTCAAGACGGTGGGACGGCCTCCCATTGCGGTACCCGCGCGGTCGCTCGCGGCACAATCGGACCTTCTGGAGAAAAGCCGCGGACAGATTCCGCACGAAAGCGACGTCTGGTTCGCCGAGCCCTGCGAGGAAATCGCCTTGGCCTCCGATCAGTACGACTTCACCATCTCGCTGCTGCATCTTGAGCGGGTGATCCGCACAAGCCGCTTTGACCAGGCGGAGGTTGAAGAGGACTCCTTCGATGCGATGACACGCCGCCTGACAGGCGGGAACTGAACAGAAGTCTTCTGCAGCTGCTCACTATATAAGGGACGGGAAAGGCAGCTTGCTATGGGCCCGCTCCCAAATCCGAAAATCCCCTAAAAGTTGAACGTCCAAGGCATTCGCATTGGTATGTCTCTGAAAACACCGCTTTGGCGGTCCTGAACGTGCCTACGGGCAAAGCCCGCCGCTTCGGCCTGACGGCCGGGAGGGAAGGGGGGGTGGGAAGAGAGTGATCGAACAAGGGGTTCGGTCGCAATCGATCCTACCAGGAGACAGTCCATGAACATCGGTGAAATCCGCAAGAACGCCAACGGCCAGCTGATCGGCTCTGTCGAAACGCTCACCATCACCCGCACCATCGGCCTGCGGCCGGTGACCTCCAGCAACCCCCGCGCGCCCCGCTACGAGATTGTCGCGCTCAACGACCAGCGCCGCTGGGTGATCGTCGGCGCGCTCTTCGAACTCTCCTCGAACTCGACTGGCGAGAGCTTCTACCAGGGCAAGATCGACGATCCGTCGATGGCGCAGCCGCTCTACATCGCCGCTTTCCCGCGCGAGGATGGCACCATGGCGATCGCCTGGCAGCGTCCGCGTCGCCGGAGCACCCAGCTCGGTTCGGCCGAATACGGCGAGAGCGACATGTTCCCGGCTGACGACGCCGGCGGCGATCGCAGCGCGGAACAGGCTGGCGCCGGGCGCAACGACGATGGCCTGGGCGAGAGCACCGCGACCCCGCCTGCCAAGCGCGGCCGGGTGGGTGCCAAGGACGGCGCCGAACACGATGGCGCGCTGCCGCCGCTCGTCGACGCCTGATCGGCTTGTACCAACTCCAACCGACGGGAACCCCGAGCGGGTCCCCGCAACCCGAGCAAAGGCCGCGGATGAGCCCCCCGCGCGGCCTGAGGCGGAACGCCGGCACTGCCCCCCGCCCGGCGTTCCGCCTCTTCATTTGCATGGGGACAACCGGAGAACCATAATGCTGACCGACAGTGAACGCTTCGCCTTCACCACTCGGCGCCATCACGCCTTTGCCAGCACCGGCAATGCCTATGACGCGGTCCAGTGCGACGAGGCCATCCGCACCGGCGACACGCTGGTCGTGCTCGCCGAAGACGTGATTGGCGTCGCCATGACCTGGCCGTTCGCGGTGACAAAGGCGCATGGGCATCTCCATGCCCTGTCCGCGCCGCGCGAGGGCGAGACGCTCGCGGATCTCGCCCGCACGCTCCGCGTCAGCGCGGCCGACTTCGAACACGCTGCCGAGATCGCCCGGCGTTTCGGATTTCCGCTCGACCCACAGATCGAGACGCTGCTGGCCCGCCCGGCGGGCTGAGCAGGCGCACTTCAGAGCGGCAGGGTCGACTGCTCAGGTGACGGCACACTCGCCGGCGCGTCGACCGCATCAGCGATAACGCGCGCGAGTTCGAGCGCGGCATCCTCGCGCAGGCAGGAGCTCGGGGCCGTGATCCCGACCCGCGCCCAGCCCGGGGCGTCCAGGATCGCATGGGCGACAGCAGACGTATCGATTCGTTCCATGCCATCAAAAGAACATAGAGAGAACATATTTGCAAGGTGGTTGGTGCCGCCGCGCGTCCCGATTGACAGGGCAAGGCGGTCCGCCGAGCATCAGCCCATGTGCAACTTGTACCGCATGACCAAGGCCCCAGCGGAAATCGCCCGTCTGTTCGGCGCGCGCAACAGCGCAGGCGCGAACTTCGCCGCCGAGGTTTACCCGGGCTACCCCGGCCTCGTCGTCGCCGAGGACGAGGCGCGGGTGATGACCTGGGGCTTCCCGCTCGCTTTGAAAGGCAAGCACGGTCAGCCGCTGAAGCCCAAGCCCGTCAACAACGCGCGCGAGGACAAGCTCGGCACTGCATTCTGGCGCCCAAGCTTCGAGCGACGGCGCTGCCTGATCCCCGTCACCGCCTGGGCCGAGGCCGAGGGCCTCAAGGGCCAGATGACCCGGACCTGGTACTCGCTGGCGGGCGAGGAGGTCTTTGCAGTCGCCGGGCTGTGGCGCCCGACCGAGGAGTGGGGCGCGGCCTATTCGATGGTGATGGTAGATGGCTGCCCGCAGATGGCCGACGTACACGACCGCATGCCCGTCGTCCTCGCACGAGAAAGCTGGGAGCAGTGGCTCGCGGGCACGCCCGCCGAAGCCTTCGCGCTATGCCAGACCTGTCCCGATGAACTCGCCATCGACCGTACAGCCGCGCGCTGGGGGGCAGGGAGGTCCGCGGCGACGTCAGGCTGAGGGGAGGGGGGCTTCGCCGGTCGGATCAGACCCAAGCGAAAGGACCCGGCCATGGGCGACCGAGCCCCCGTCCACATCACCATCGGCGGCGCACTGCCGCGCGAACATCTCGAAACTTTTGCCGCGCACGCGGCCGACTATGACCTGCGCACCGAATGGGACGGCGAACCCTTCGATCCCGCGGCGCTCTCGGACGGCGAGCCGCTCGAGCTTTACGGCACCGAGCTCAATGGCGGGCAGATCCCCGAGATCGACGCCTTCTGCGCCGAGCATGGCCTGCCGTTCCGCCGCTGGTCGGGTGGCTGCCTCGGCGCCTACCTCCCCGAAATCGTCCTGTTCGATGGGCAAGGCCCGATGCGCGACTACACGGCGAGCGAAGACGAGTACGTCCTCTTCCCCCCGTCATGGATCAACAGCTTCACCCGGCTGCGCGATCTCAAGCGCGAGATTGCCCGCGCCGAGGTGACCATCCCAGCCTTCGTGATCACTGGAGGGTCGAGCGATGACTGCGACTGATGCCGCCCTTTTGGCCCCCTCGCGTGAGGCAGTGCTCGCCAGCTTTCCGCTCTCGCGGGTGACCGAAGCCTTCTTCCACGAAATGCTCGGCGTCCTGCCGCCAGCCCACATCACCGGAGTGCCGGGCTTTTTCGTCACTGAGGCGGTGAGCGAAGACATCCACGCCCAGTTCGCCCACGCGGGCGGCCGTTTCTACGGCGGCTACGTCGGGCTGAGGGATCGCGCGGGCCTCATTACCCATGCGCGCATCGCGGCCTTCGATGCCGCCCATCCGGACGCGGTGGAACTCGCCTGGTATCCGGATGGCCCAGAGGAGGCCGCGCGATGAGCCGGCACCGCATCCTCGAACTCGGGGCTGGTCCGGCCGATGAGCCCTGCGCGCAGCTTGGGCAATGCGCGGACTTTGCCGAGGCCAACACGCTCGAACTGCTCGCCTACAAGGCTGCGATCATCGCCCTCAACGGCGAGCCGCCCCTGCCGCTCGGCTTCGCCCTTGTCGCCAATGCCCATGATTTCGGGACATACCGGACCTTGTGGCTGGTATCGGCGGACCTGCCCTTGCCCGAAGACGCACTGGCCTGGCTCGACAACCTTGTGGAGCCCGCCACCTGGATCGCGGCGGGATTTCCGCAGCCGGTGACCTACGAGGGCTGGCGTGCGGTGATGCGCCCATTCCGCGACGTGGTCGCCGCCGCGCTCCAGATCACCCGGGCGAACGCCGACGGCAGCTTCTTCCCCGCTGAGAACGCGGTGCTCCACCGCAACCTGCTCGCCGCCTACGGTCCTGCCACGGTCGCTGCCGTCGATACCGGGTAAGGGGAGGGGGCTGGAGCTGGGCGTTCCTTTGAGGAGTTCAAGCCCATGCCTCGCTTCTATGCCGGGATCGGCGCGCGCGCGACGCCGCCCGAAGTCCTCAGCCTGATGACCCGCGCGGCCTTCGCGCTCACCAAGCGCGGTTATGTCCTGCGCTCGGGCCACGCGATCGGCGCCGACAGTGCGTTCGAACGCGGGGCCGGCCGCGATGCGCAGATCTTCCTGCCGGCGGCGGGCTGGCGCGGATCGGCAAGCGAGTTCCATCCCGATACGCTCGGCGACGAGCTGTGGGGCAGGGCGCGTACCATCGCCGCCGCGCATCATCCCACATTTCCCAGGCTCTCGGCTTTCGTCCAGGCGCTCCACATCAGAAACGTGTTCCAGGTGCTGGGCTGCTCGCTCGATAGCCCTGCGGAATTCGTGCTGTGCTGGACCGCCGACGGCGAGGCCTCAGGCGGCACCGGCCAGGCGCTGCGCATTGCCGCCAGCCACGGCGTCCCCGTCTTCAACCTCCAGAGGCCGCGCGAGCGCTCGCACGTCGAGCGCCACCTCGTCCTCTGACCCGTTCAATTCCGCGCCTGTCCGCCGTTCTAGCCCTTGCCTTGGCATCGGGACGCGTCGGCGCGCGGCAACACGAAAGTCCCAGCCATGTCCTCGATCACGCTCACCCTCGAACTTGCCTGCACCCGCGAGGAAGCCGCGCGCTTTGCCGCGGTGGAGCTGTTCCTCGCCGAGACGTCCGACGATGCTGAGGCCGAGCCCCCGGCCGAACTCGACGCGGTCTTCGGCGCTCGCCCACGCGAGACGATCCTCGGCCTTGCCGGGCACCCGCAGCCGCTCGGGATCACCTGCCGTTACGACCGCGAGCGTGGCGTGATGACGCTCGCTGCGTCAGGCGGCAAACCGAACCTCGCCGCGCTGCCGGTGCTGCTGCTCTGGCTCTACCCCGACAAGCTGCCCATCGCCTACTCGGTCCACGTGACCGATCGGCCCGAACTCGCGGTCTGGACCATCGTCGGCCTCAATCGCATCGAGATCACCCAGCACGAGGGCGAGGTCGCGACGCGGCTCGAGGCCTTGCGGGCAGTCGGTGACACGCCCCGGCGTCTCGACCTGCTGCCGACCAAACCGCTGCCCCGATCGGACGGCTGAGCCCGCTCAGGCGGCCTGCTGCGCGTCCCAGCTGCGCCGCGGTGGCCGGCTGACGCGGGCCGGGAGCGGCTCGCCTTCCTTCCACAGCAGGTGCGCGACGCCTTGCCCGGCGAGCAGTGCTTCCAGAGGCTCCGCCACCTCGTTGTCGCGGTCGTGGATGTGGATGGCGCTGGCTTCCTCGCCGGTGTCCTTCAGCACCAGGCTGGCGATCGGCGTGTCGGTGTCGAGATTGACGCGCAGGCCCTTCACGAACCGCCGCTTCTCCGCGACCGCCTTGCCGACAAGGTAGCGCTCGTCGCTGGTCTCATAAGGCAGCCATTCTCCCGTTACCGGCATCAGCGCGACCTCGATGAGGTCGAATGTGCCTTCGCGGCGCCGCGCGAACGAGCCGGCGAGAACCAGATGGCCGCTTTTGCCTCTCGGGCCATCCTGCGCCTGCCATAGCGCGAGTTCGCCCGCGAACCGCTTGTGGAACCGCCGCGCCATGTCCTGATCCATCACGAAGGGCATGTCGCCGACATGGCGCAGGACAATTCTTTCCGCGCCGTGCGCGGGAATGATCTCCTTGATCTCGCCCACCACGACCATCATTTCATCGCGCGAGGCATAGACCCGGGCAAGCGCCGCGCGGCGGCGCGCCCGGATCTCCTCTTTTTCCTCGATCTTGAAGCTCTCGGGCACGAACAGCACGTGGGGCAGGGCTTCCTGCTTGGCCCGGCAACTTGCCGCCGCCTCGAGCAGCGCGCGGCGCACCACGAACCATGTCCGCTTGCCCGCCATCTTTGGGTGCCAGTGGGTGAGCTCCGCCCGGTCCCACAGGACATGCAGCAGCCCGCGCATCGAGAGCTTCTGACCCGACGATTTCACCGTCGGCTTGTCGTTCGTCAGCGCCGCAGGCGCGAGCCGGGCGGCGCCGCGCGAGAGCGGGAAACCGAGCTTGAGGCTGGTCTCACCGCTTGCCTCATCGTCGAGTACGGCGCTCCCGCGGACCTGACCCATGCCGGTGAGGTAATCGGGCGCCTCGTAGTGATCGCAGGCCGTCGCATGGCGCGCGCCCGAGCATGGCCAGCGCGCGAGCACGTAGCCATTCTGGCGGTGCGAGATGTAGAGGGGGAGTTCGGTTCCCTTGCGGCATTCGCACAGGACCTGGGTCTTTTGCGCGTAGGCTTTGGCAAGCAGCTGCTGAAGTTCATCGCCTTCGGCCACGCTGCGGCCGAGCACACGGTATCGCTGGACCATTGGGATATCTCCAATTTCTCGCGATCGACGCTGCCCGTTCGACCTCTCGCGCATCTCCTTCGTCTGACGCGGCCCCGGATGGGCGCGCTGGACTCAGTCTATGCTGGCCTCGCCGGTGCGGCAAGCCCGCCGAGCGGACGAATTGAGCCTGTCGCCGTGCAACCGTGGAGGCCGCCCGCGGTTTACTGGCGTGGCGGCATATGCCGCGCTACCGGTCCTGTGATGGATGACCTCTTCGCTTCGCAGCCCATCGCAGGCGCCACGCTGGTGCGCAGCGACATCGAGCGCCTGATCGGCAAGGTGCCCCGCACACTCGTCGACTGCGACCTCGAGGAGGCCGACCTCTCCGGGCTCGACCTCACCCGCTGGCGCTTCGAACGCTGCAACCTGCGGCGCAGCGATCTTGCAGGAGCAAAGCTGGAAGGTACGGTCTGGCAAGGCTGCCGTGGACCATTTGCCAATTTTTCGGGCGCGAACCTCAGCGAGGCCGAGTTCATCGGCGGCGACTGGAACAATTGCGCGATGCGCCGCGCGAGCCTGACCTCGACCCGGTTCACCGGCTCCAAGCTCACCGGCGCCGATTTCACCGAGGCGCGCGCCATGCACATCCACTTCGAGGAAGTGCTGCTGGTCTCGGCAAAGCTGCCTGGCTTTTCGTTTCGCAAGGAAAGCCTGCGCCGGGTCGATCTATCCGGTGCCGATCTGCGCAAGGGCGATTTCCGCATGACCGTGTTCGAGGACTGCTCGCTGCGCGAGGCGATGGTAGCGGGATCGCGCTTCGAGGGCTCTGACCTGCGCGGCGCTGACCTCGGCGGGCTGCGCCTCGTCGATGCCGGGCTGTTCGCGGGGCGACGATTTCGCGCGAGCAGGCCGGGCAATTGCTCGGCGAACTTGGGCTCAACGTCCGATAGCCGCACGGCGGGACCGTTTGCCTCAGTCCGCGGCGCGCTCGTCCTGGTCCAGGAGTTCGCTTACGCCTTCGGCAAGGCCGAGGCACAGCGCGGCTTCCTCGCGCGTGAGCACGATCTCTTCAGCATCGAACACGGCAAGCTTCGTGCGCAGCACCTGCGCCACCGCGTGCGCCACCTGCAGGGCGCTTGGCATCATCTGGGGGTCAGTCATGGGCCGGGAACCTTTCCCTTCGGCGGCTCTGCCTACGGCAGCGGGGCCGGACAGGTCGCGTTGGAGCGCATTCATACCGGTTTTGCCGGGATGTGGCGAGGTGGAGAGGGGAAAGAGGCACCCCGGCGCCCGCGCCCCGCGCGGGCTGGGGGCAACCCGCTCTACTCGCTAGGGCGCGCGTCGGTGCTGTCGCACCGCCGCCCACCCAAGCTCGCCGGCATGGATGCCGGCCCTTCGGGTCACGATCGGGGCCAGTGGGTAGATGCGGCAAGGCTGGTTGGCGCGGGCGGGCGAGGGCGCTAGGTTCCAGCCCATGCCGATTATTCTTGCTGCCGCCGCCCTTTGCATGTCGCCTTCGGTTCACGACGGCGACACGATCCGCTGCGGCCGCGAGCGGGTCCGCATCGCCAATATCGATGCACCCGAGTTGCCCGATAGTCCCAAGTGCCAGGACCGGAGGCGGTCCTACGCCTGGTGTGACTTTGCCGCAGGCGAAGCCTCGCGGGTTGCCCTGACGCGGCTGCTGTCGCACGGACGGGTCATGATCACGCGGCTTGGCACCGACCCCTATGGGCGGACGCTCGCCACGGTCTCGGTGAACGGCGTGGACGCCGGCGACTATCTGGTCGCGCAAGGCCTCGCGAGGCCCTGGCGCTGAGGGTCCATATCGAAAGTGGCGAGCCTTGCCCGCCTGCGGGCGCCAGCTTGCGCATCTGACCAAGGCCTTGCCGTGGCGCATGGCGATGGACGGGGAGGGGCTAGGCGCAGCCTCGTGTGACCCCACGCGCCTCTGACCGGCATGGAGCGGCGGCCGAGGAAGGCAATGCCCGCTGCCGCGGGCGCTGGCGGGTAGGAGCAGGCCCTGTCGAAATGGCCGAGGCTCACGGGTCTGACCTTTGCGGGATCCGCCGGGCCTGACCTGACGAAACCGCCCTTCGTTTGCCGATGAACCCTGCAGGGCCAGTCCCTGGCCGCAACCCAAAAGCAGCGGACCGTGAAGCCCTTCAGGCTTGCCGCACCACTCCTCGCTTTTGGGTTTCCCTCACATGAGTTCGGTGCGGGCCCGGGCCTTTGGCCCTGCCTGTGGTGTTCATCGGCGGGCGGTTCCGCCGAGTTCAAGCCACGGAGATACCCCATGAAGAACCTCGTCATCCTGATCGGTCGCATCGCCGCCGCTCCCGAAACCCGCCACGCCGGTGAAACCGCGATCACTTCGTTCACCCTCGTCACCGATCGCCCCAAGCTGGTCGACGGCAAGACGGTCAAGAACGAGGCCGGCTACACCGAGACCCTCGCCGAATTCCACCGCGTCACCGCTTTCAACGGCCTCGGCACCTCGGTCGCCAAGCACAAGAAGAAGGGCGACCTGGTCGAGGTGCAGGGCCGCCTCCACTACTCGAAGTGGACCGACCGCGAGGGCGTCGAACGCTACGCGGTCGAGATCGTCGCCGAGGAAGTTCTCTTCCTCTGACACCGAGCCCGGGAGGCGGCGCTGCCGCCTCCCACTGGGCCAAGGCCAGCCCCCCATCACTCATGTAGTCGCTGCGACGGGCGAAACACCGGTTGCGAAAAAGGCAACGCGCGGCGTCTATTTCGCACTTGCAGCATGGAGGGTGCCGACCCATATGGGGGGTGCCTTTCAGGCATCCTCTCCCAAAACTTTCCAAGGGGCCGGCTCTCGCTGGCCCCATTTTTTTGCCTGCCGGGTCTGCGCATGTGCCCCTCCGGGCATGGCATGTGTGACACTTTGCCCTCGGGCAGAGTGTCATGTTGCATCGCCCGCATGGGGCCTGCGGAGGGCGGGTTCATCGATCATGCCTGCACGATCTCCAATGCGGTGGCGGATAGAAGGCAGCGCACGTGGCAGCGCAAGCCAGATGGCGCCTCCGGGCGAAGTGTCACGGGCGACAAACGTCAGCGCGGGGCACAAAGGGGATTCACAGGATTCACCTTTTGTGCTCAATACTGATCGATGGAACGAGCCCAAGAAATCACTGGCGTCGGTGGGATCTACGCGGTCCTGGTCGAAGCCTCGAACCGCCCCCGCTACGCGTTTCTTGTCCTCCAGCTGGTCGCTGAGATTGCCGACGGGCGAGGGCAAGCCGGACCTTTCGTGGCGCTAGGCGGTGTGCCGGTGCTTCTGCGCGAATGGCTCTGCTCCCAGCTCTTGCCGATGAGCGAACAGCCCGCACGGCGGGCGGCGCTGCGCGCGCGCGTGGCCGCTGCGCTGAAGGACGAACTGACCGGTGACGCTGCTCGTGATGCGGTGCGCATCGCCGCGGCGGTCGAGGAGCAGGTCCAGGCCGTCGGCCGAGCCAATGTCAGCCGCGCAATCTCCGATCTCGTGCGCGCCGGGCTGATGACCCGGCACTATGCGGGCTACGCCACCAACCACAAGAACCGCGGCGGCGGGCGCCACGCGGTCTATGTGATCAAGCCGGGCGTCCTTGCGCTGCTGCGCAAACCCGCGCCGCTGCGGCGACACGGCCCGGGTCCTGCCAATTTCCAGGGCGAACTATTCGCGGCCTGAACCTTCGCACTTCGAGCATCTGGTCAGGCCTGGCGCACCCCGGCGATGCTCCTATGGCGTGGTGGCGAACTATCGCATAGGAACCCCTGATCCGTGGATTGGAAAGGTCTTGCCCGCATGGAAAACGAAGCATTGCTGGATCATGTTGCCGACATCGTCTCTGCCCATGTCAGCAACAATTCGGTGGCAGCCACAGACCTGCCGGGCCTGATTCAGGCGGTCTACGCTTCGCTTGCCGCGCTTGGACAGGCGCCGGAACCGGCCGCGGAAGAGCTGAAGCCCGCCGTCTCGGTGCGGTCGTCGGTCAAGCACGACGCCGTCACCTGCCTCGAGTGCGGCGAGAAAATGAAGATGCTCAAGCGCCATCTCGGCACCGAGCACAACCTGACGCCCGCCGAGTACCGGACACGCTGGAGCCTGCCCGCCGACTATCCGATGGTCGCGCCCGACTATGCCGCCAAGCGCAAGGAACTCGCGGTCAGGATCGGCCTTGGCCGCAAGCCCGGCCAGAGCCCGAAGGCTGACGCAAATGCAGCGCCCAAGGCTCAGTCCAAGGCCGCTGCGGCCCCGGCAAAACGCAAGAAGCTCGGCGTCGCCTTCGGCTAGGGCCGCGCTGGGGCCCATGGCCGAAAATCACGTCTGTGGCCTCGGTCTTGCCGTGACTCCCAGGCTCAACGTTCTGCTGCTGCCAGGGAAGCAGCAATGGCGCCGATCGACTGGAACAGCACGAGTGGATCGTCGCGCGAAGGCAGGAAGCCCTTGCCTAGCCAGAAGGCCGCTGCCTCGTCGTCGATGGCATTGACGATCACTGCACGACCGCCAACAAGGCGGGCAGCTTCCAGACACCGTCCCAGTGCGTGGCGCAGCAATCCCGAGCCGATGCCCTGTCCCGCCCACGCCAGGTCGGTCGCGAGTTGACCGAGCAGCAGGCAAGGCACTGGATCGGGCGGCTGCCCCGTCCGGATGGAACGCGGCAGAATGCCGGGGATCACCGATGTCGGAGCCAGCCCGTAGTAGCCGACCACCCGCATCGCCTCATGCACGACCAACACCGCGGTAAACCCGCGCTCCTGGTTTGCGAGGGCGCGCGCCTTGAGCCAGTGATTGAGCGATGGCTTGCCGCAGTCGAAGTCATCGACTTCATGAGCTGCGTTCAACAGTTCCGGCGGCGACAGGCCCAATTATCAGTGCCGATCGTCCGAGGGCATGTCCCAAGGCGCCGGTCGCCTGAGCACATCGACGAGCGATGGAACCGCCTCGGCGGGTTGTTCCAGCAGCGCGATGAATTCGGCAAACCCTTCGCCGCTCATCCGCACGAGCCTCTGGTCCATCAGGACATCCTCGGCAGCACGCACAGCTGCTTCTCGCACGAAATCGGTTCGCGAGCGCCCGCGCGCGCTTGCCGCACGATCGATCAGGGCAATGTCGGCATCGGGCAGACGCATCGATACCGGGTGATCCTTGCGTTCAAGGGACTTGGCCATATTCTATCTCCACAAGGCACCATACACGGTGTATTGCAAAATGCAATACAGGCTAAAATGCGGTCGGACAGATCCATGAGCAATTCGGCATTCTTGAGGGAGGTATCCGACCAGCACGGTGTTTCCGCGAGGCGTCTGGCTGCGGCGCTCAGGACCGCAAAATCCGAGCTGGCCATTGCCGCCGGGCTCTCGCCTAATGCGCTTACCAAAGCTGCGCGCATCGGAAGCGTGGCAACGCAGACGCGGTTGCACGAAATGTGCCGGATCATCGACCGGATCATTCCTTGGGCGGGCAGCGCGCCAACGGCCTTTGCTTGGTACCGGTCGCAATCGCTGCCATCCTTCGGTGATGCCACGCCTGAAGAACTCGTGCATCAGGGACGGAGCAACAAGGTTCACGCCTATCTCGATCGGCTGAAAGATGGCGGCTATGCGTGATTCTGGGGTCATGTGCTTCGTGCGATCGCACCCTGCCAGCCACTGACAAAACCCGTAACCATTTGATTTGATTTAACATAATTCACATTATCATCCCGAGCGATCTCTGCAATTTAGAGATGTCACCCGGAGCTACAACGACCCACTTATCCCATAAATCCGGGGCACGGTCAGATTATGGGATAACTTGCGGCGCACCGCCTCATATCGCACCGCTTTGACATTCCCGTTCGGGAATTTGTGCATGAGCTGACGCCAGGCACCACGATGTTATTCCCGAGCGGGAATAGATGCCTTGAAATCGGCCACAATCGAGCATAACTTCCCGTTCGGTAATATGGACAGCAATTCACTTGGCCTCCTTGTGCGCCGCGAACGCAAGGCACAGAACCTGAAGCAGGCAGAGCTTGCGGCAGTGAGCGGCGTTGGCGTGCGGTTTATTGTCGATCTCGAAGCTGGCAAGCCGACGCTGCAACTCGGCAAGGTGCTTCAGGTCATCACGACGCTCGGCTGCGAAGTCCAGATCGCCCCGCCTGCGAGCCGGTCATGAGCAGCAGGCTCACCGTCTGGTGGGACGGCCGTGTGGTCGGCGCCCTCTATCTCGACCCCTTCGGCGAAACCCAGTTTGCCTATGATCCAGGCTGGCTGACAGAGCTTCGCGCTCCTGCGCTTTCATTCTCGCTACCCAAGCAGGTCGAGCCATTCCATCGTCGGGAATGCCAGCCTTTCTTTGGCGGCATTCTGCCCGAGGAAAGCCAGCGTACTGCCATCGCCCGCGCACTTGGTGTCTCCGCCGACAATGAATTCCGGCTGCTCGAGCATCTCGGCGGTGAAGTGGCAGGCGCTTTGACGCTCCTTCCTGAAGGCGAAGCCCCCACTCCCCATAGCGCCGCAGCGCCCAAACCTCTCGATGATGATCGTCTGATCCAGTTGCTCGATCATTTGCCGATGCGTCCAATGCTGGCGGGCGAGGATGGGTTGCGGCTGTCATTGGCCGGGGCACAATCGAAACTTCCGGTGCTTCTGATCGACAGGCAGGTTGCCCTGCCAGCACCCGGGCAGCCGACCAGTCATATCCTCAAACCACCGATCACGCGTTTCCCCTGGACGACCGAGAACGAATACTTCTGCATGTCGCTCGCCCGCGCCATCGGCCTTGACGTTGCACCGGTCGAAATGCGTACGGTTGGCGATCGTTCATTTCTGCTGATCAGTCGCTATGATCGGACCATCGGTCCGTCAGGCGAACTGGTCCGCCTGCATCAGGAAGACTTCGCGCAGGCGCTTGGCGTGCCGTCACACCGCAAATATGCGAGCGAAGGCGGGCCGAATTTTCCTGATTGCTTCGCGCTGCTGCGCCGGGCAGCAACCCGTCCGCCACGCGACATCCTGCGGCTGCTCGATGCGGCAATCTTCAACCTGATCATCGGCAATGCTGATGCCCACGCCAAGAATTTTAGCCTCCTGCACAAGGACGGCGCGATCGAGCTTGCACCGCTCTACGATCTGCTTTCGACCACGCTTTACCCGGAACTCTCGCCGAAGCTCGCGATGAAGATTGGCGGGAAGCACCTCCTCAACGAACTCGAGCCGCGTCATTGGGACAAGTTCGCTGTCGATTGCGGGCTTGGCGCCCCGTTCGTGCGGACCCGGATCAGGCAATTGTGTGAGGCTGTCATTGCCGGCCTGGACAACGAATTTACTGGCCCTACTTGGGCGGCAGATGGATTCGTCCCTGTCATCGCGCTTGTCCGTGAGCGCGCCGGGCTGCTCGGTGGGAAGTTGTGATATTGGCGCGACTCGGAAGCCCGCTCCGAGAAATTGTGCTTTAAGGGGCCGATTTACCGAGAAAACGAGATCTAATAGCCGTTTCATCCGAGTTTTCGCGATTTAACCTGCCCGTCCGCGCTGAAGCTGCCGGACGTTTTCCGGTCCTTCAGGACCGCGCACTCTTGTTAGAAATATCACCCCTTATTCCTAACGGAAACGGTCCTCCGACTGCTTCAAAACCATCACTAGATCGTTCATAGATATAGGTTTTGTAACATAAGAATCTGCGGAAAGGTGGCGAACCTGCTCGTACCGCGCCGCGCCGAATCCAGTGTTCCGTTACCCTGCAAAACGCGAGAACCAATCAACTGCAGGGTAAAGCGGCCTCAATCCTAATCTTTACGGCGTGCGATCATCTGCCTCGCCGGCATTTGCCTGATCGAGCAGGTCCATAAACGTGCGCGCCGCGTCGCCGTCTTGCGGGTCCTTGAACGCCACATCGAGATTCGGCGCCGAACCCAGCATGTAGAGCAGCGACCACATGGCGAACCTGCGTCCCTTGTCGGTCTCAAGCCCAAACTCGACCCGCATGCGCTCGATCCCGCTGGCAAGCCCTTCGGGCGAAACCGCACCGAGATCATCGGTTCCGAAAAAGCGCCGCATCTGGTCGTCGAATTCCATGGCCCTGCTTCGACAAGGTTGAGCGGCCCGGTCAAGTTGGACGCACTCGGTCCCGCGCGACCTGCAGCCGCGCTCCTGCGGGTGCGGTGCTTTTCGCTTTGGGCCGCCGGCACTCTTGCCTCCGGCTCCGTCGCCGTCCCGCGCCCGTGCGATGCACCGGGCCACGCGCCGACTGACTTGCTCCGGCAAGGGGTCCGTCATTTGCAGGTGGGCCGCAACCGAGGCTGCGGCTAGGCAAGGGCTGAGTTTTGCGGTTAACCCCGAACACCCACATGGGGGTTCGGGGGCAAAACCGTAATCTCTCTCTCATTTCGGTGGCTGAGCGAAATCAGCATCGCCATAGCATGACGCCTGGGAGATTGGCGGCCGTCAAGGATCGCGGGTGCCCCCCGATTTTGGCTTGCTGCGGCTAGCGCCTTGCGAGCAAAAATCGGCTCCCCCACGCCCGCGACACGCGGCAGCAGCGCGTGCGCGCCGCCGTCCCTGACTGCCTGACTCCGGCGTCCTTCCGATGGGCATCTTTCATCAGCGTGATGAGAGAAAATTCCTTTTGGAGGTTATCATGACGGACCGTTTCTCGAACTTCGCCGACCTTGCCGAACACTATGCGCGCGAAATCGCCACGCCCGACTACGCCCGGGCATTCATGGAGCAGACCGAGATGGCCAAGCTCTCGATCGAGCATGAGCCGAGCGCTGTCGAAATGCCCGACCCCGAGGTGGCGCAAGCGGCGATCGAGATGATGTTGGCAACGGTCTTCGACCTGTTCCGTGACACCCGGATGGAAGACTTCGCAAGCGAAGTCGCCTGGGGCGTGGCCAACAGCTTCCATGTCGTCGCCAAGCGCCTCGATGACCGCGAGGATGCGATGGCGAACCGGCTTCAGGAGAAGCTGCGCGAATACGATCCGAGCGAGGTCTATGCGACCGACCTTGAGGACCTGACCATGCAGGCCCGCAGCCTTGCCGAATGCCGCGATGCGATGGAGTGCATGCGTGACCATGCCGCACGGATTTACCTAGTCGAAACCGGTCGGCCCTTCTCGCCGGTGCGGGGCTCGCGGGTCTCGTCCAAGACCAATGCCTCGATGATCGAAGCGCGCGACTATCTCGCGGCACAGAAGGCGCAGCGGCGCGAACAGTTTGCACCCACCGGCCCCGTCGTGGTGTTTTCGGGCGGACAGCAGTTCACCGACATTGCCCTCGTTGAAGACTATCTCGATGCGATCCATGCCCGGGTCCCGTCAATGGCGCTGGCAACGACCGCCCAGAACAAGGGCGCGGACGTGATCGCGGCAGCCTGGGCATCGCGCCACAATGTGCCGGTTATCCTGTGCAGGCCCGATACCTCGCGGGGACCTTCGGCGCCCTATCAGCGCAACGCCCGCATGCTCGCCTTCAAGCCTGTCGAGGCGGTGGTGTGCAGCGGCGGCGGCATCCAGGCGAACCTTGCCGACCGGCTGCGTGAAGCCCGCGTTCCCTTGCACATCGTGCGCGATTCTTCGGTCCAGAACGAGGCTCCGGCGGCGCGGGCCAAAGCGGCAACGCAAGCTGAGCGGCCTGCAATGAAGCGCACGGCATGTGGCACCGTCAATGGCGATGAACTCCCGCCGTTCTGAGCGGGGCCTGCTCCGATTGCATCAACCAGAAGGGTGTCCAGCCTCACCGCTGGATGCCCTTCTTTTTTGTCGATCGGGACGCACACCTTGATGGCCCGGCTCGCTCGCTTCTTGCCCCGACAGTAACGGCCTGACGGCCTGCTGGCGCCGAAGCATCGTTACTGGCGATGCGGCAACCAGGAACGCCGCGAAGGCTTCGCATCGACCGGGCAGGCGCTGCCCGCGCGTGGACCACCGGGGTGCTGCCTAACAGGGTTAAACACTCTCGCAGACTTCCAAGCATGATGGCCGCCATTGGCCCGCGTCAAGAAGGGCGGTTCCCCCAATTTTTGCGCCTGAAGAAGGCGAAAAAATCGGCTCCCCCACCCCCGCTCGCGCGGCGGGCCGCGGGCGGCCCGTTCCTGACCCGGGCCAAGCTCGGCCATCCCGAAGGAGACCTCTTCAATTCCTTTGACAGGAGGCTCACATGAACGCACTTACCAAGTCCCTCGACATCCCGGCTTTTGACCCCATCAGCTATGACGCCGCGGTCCGCGCCGCGACTATCCGCGCCCAGCACAGCTTCTTCGACAGCCACGTGATCGAGAACGACGACGGTTCCTTCAGCGCCATCGACGAAGGCGACTACAACGCCCTGCCCCAGGACCTGATCGACCGGATCGTCCATTCCGTCCCGGGCATGATGGCCGACGACTTCGACGAAGCGAACATCGCCCGCGCCGCAAGCTTCATGAGCGTGGTGATGGATCCAGACTGGGACGCGGATTGCCCGTTCTGAAATGATCATCCGCCGCAGCGCCGGAGGGCACCGACAAGGGGCTCTCCGGCCCCCTTTTTTGCGTGTCCAGATAAAGCGCAGCCGAGGCATCGAGCCCCGGCTGCGCTGGTCTCTGCCGAGACCGGTTTCAGCTTGCCCGCAGGCGCTTCTCCGCTTCGTCCAGGCCGAGCTTTCCAAGAGCGGCGAAGAATGCTTCAACCCTCTCAAACGGAGCCTTGCCGAGTGCTGACTTCCTCAACAGTTCGGCCATGGCAACCTGCTCGCTTTCCCGCAGCTTCGCTTCGCGCGCTTCCAGTGCACTCCGCTCCTTTGCGATCGCCTGTCGTTCCGCTTCAAGACTTCCTTTCCTGGCCATGATGATACCTCGTGGGTTGGCGCTGAAACCTCCCGTGCGCGAGGATTCCAAGCAGCGCTGTTAGTGGCAAGCCCTGTGCCATCGGCCCTGCAAATAAATTGTGCTGCCCGTCCTGTAATCAGCGGCGTTTCTTGGCTCCAGGACAAGCGGTCAAGGCTCGACTCTATGCGCATCAAAGACCAGAAACCACCCACCAGACACATGGCATCGGATTGAGGGGAAGAGTTGCAGACCGTACACTGCGGTGCAGTTTTAAGAATGGCCAAAAGCAGTATGTTTACGCGCAATGCTTCTTGTATTCGGGTATATTACATGCTGGCCAGGAGCTTCTGAAGCGGCAGAACTACGCCATTTCGGGCGTAATACGATGTGATACGCCCCGCTGCCTGCGACCTTTCGCTTGCCACCCTCTTTGCGATAGCCTAAATTCTCCCTCGCGCAATTCCCGCCAGGCCCTTTTCGAAGGGGTTGGCGATGACAGATACGGTTCTGATTTCGGTGCGGTTGCCGCAGCCGATTGCCGAAGCGGCCAAGGCCGCTGCCGAAGCGCAAAAGACCTCCCGCTCCAATCTCGTGCGAATCGCGCTTGAACATTTTCTCGATGGCGTCGCGGGCGCTTCCGAACTCGACCGGCGGCGGCAATTCTCGCTCGAGTATCTCTTCCTCGCGCTCGACCTCATTATCCAGCGCCAATATACCGATGTGCACGGCGAACTTCTCGCCGAAGCCGAGGCCCGGATGGAGGCGCTTTGTGGCGCGGCCTGACACCTGGTCCGACCGCCGCCGCCCGGGCAAGCTGCAGCATCATTCGGCGCGCGGCAACATGCCGCGCAATGCCGGCGACTTCACCCGCGGCTCGCAGCTCATCACCCATGAATTCCTGATGTGGTTCGCGTCGGCACGGCTTCCGTTTCTGGTCTGGTTCTTCACCTTCCTCGGCGTGCTTTCGGTGGTCCTGGCGCTGCGGCTTGAGAGCCAAGAAGTGCAGATGATCGGCATGCGCATCTATGCCGCCGGATGGCAGTTCATGGAGTTCTCCGATGCCAAGGTGATCAACCTCACCCTGCCATCGGGAGAGGTCGTTCCCGCCCCCATCGGCATGGTTGCTTCGCACCCCGATGTCGCTGTTGCCTGGGAGCGGATGATGCGCGCGATACGGGGTTCGTTGTTCATCTCGCTTTTCGTCGCCGTGCCGCTTTCGATCTGGTTCGTCGACTTCTCCCGGCGGCGCGGAAAGTCGATCCTCGAAGAGCGTCACCAGCGCGGCGCCATGCTTGTCGATGCTGCCGATCTTGCATCCGTCATCACCGATCACAACCGCGCCGCACTCGCCTAGGAAGTCGCCGAACGCTTGCCGGGAAGGACCATGGACGAGGTGCTGGCGATGCCGTTGGCGACGCGCAAGGCAGCAGGCATCCATCATGCCTATTCGCTCGCCGGTGTGCCCTTCCCCTGGCGCACCGAACAGGCGCACACGATGATGATCGGATCGACCGGAACCGGCAAGACGACGCAGATGCGCGCGCTGATCGCGCAGATGCGCAAACGCCGCGACCGGGCCGTCGTCTTCGATCTCACCGGCGCCTATGTCGAGGCCTTCTACAACCCCGAGACGGACACGATTCTCAATCCCATGGACGAGCGCTGCCCGTCCTGGTCGGTGTTTGCCGAAGCGAAGAACCATGCAGACTTTACCGGCATTGCCGCGGCCCTCCTGCCCGCCGATGGCGGCGGGGCCGAACCCTTCTGGATGCTGGCGGCGCGCACGCTCTTTGTCGAGACCTGCATGCGCCTGATCAAGCTCGGCAAGGCGACCAACCAGGCACTGGCAAGCCGGCTGATGATGGCCGACCTCAAGGAGGTCCACAAGCTGCTCGAGAATACCGTCGCCGACCCGCTGACCGCGCCCGAAGCAGCCAAGATGGCCGAATCGATCCGGGCGGTATTCAACACCAATGCGCAGGCGCTGCGCTTCCTTCCCGAGGGGAAGGAGCCCTTCTCGATTTGCGACTGGATCCGCGCCTCAGATCAGCCCGGATCGATCCTGTTCATCACCTCATCGCACAATGAACTGGTGCTCAATCGCGCGCTGCTCTCGCTCTGGATGAACCTTGCGGTACACACGCTGATGCGCCTGCCGCGCACGCGCGACTTGCGCACCTGGTTCTTCTTCGACGAGGTTCACGCGCTCCACCGCCTGCCAGCCATCGAGGACGGGCTGCAGACCGCGCGCGGGTTCGGCGGAGCCTTCGTGCTGGGCATCCACAGCTTCGCCAAGCTTGCCGAAACCTATGGCAAGGAAGGCGCGCAGAACCTGGCTTCGCTCGCGCGCACCAAGCTCATCCTTGCCGCCGCCGATCGCGATACCGCCGAGCATTGTTCGGATTTCATCGGCCACCGCGAAGTGCGCATGATGGATGAGGCATACAGCTACGGCTATTCGAACATTCGCGATGCCGCGACGATCACCCCGCGAAGCGAAGTCCAGCCCCTGGTGCTGCCCGACGACATCATGAAGCTTCCGTCGTTGCGCGGCTTTCTGGTCTTTCCCGAAGGCTTCGATGCCGCGCGGATCAGGCTTTCCTGGAAGGACTACCCGAGTGTCGCCGAAGGCTATGTCCTGCGCGAGAATGTCGAGCCGATCGAATTTGCTGAAGAGGCTGACGAGGAGGATCAGGGCGATCCGGATACAGGCGGGCGCGAGACCCGCGATGCGCCCGCGCCCGAGCCGGAGATGGAGCCGGACGACGACCGGGAGTCTGCTCTTGAGGCATCCGCGGACGAAGACGAACCGGCCCAGCTAGGGAGCCAGGACAGTGGCGACAATCCACCTGTCGCCAGCAGCCTGTCGCGCGCGATGAGCTATCGTCCGGGTATGCCCGAAGCCGAACCGTCTGCCATGCAGCGCGCCGATGAAACTGCCTCTCGCCCTCACGTGAACGCGAAGGCAGTTGGCAAGGGCAAGCAAGTCTCGCAAACGACGCGCGAGCTCTCCGAAGCGCTCGAACCCGAACGCGGAATCGAGCGCACCGCAGCCGGTCCAGGCGAAGCCCAATTGCCCGGACTCGATGCCGATGACGGCATCGGGATGTAACGGCGATGCATTCGATCGCACCGGTTCGGTCCGCAGGCGGCGCAGCCGACTATTTCGCGAACGACAATTACTACACGGCTGAAGAGAACGCGGAAGCCGGGGTCTGGGGCGGCGAAGGTGCGCGGCTGCTTGGGCTGGAAGGCGACGTGGGTCGGGATGCGTTCGAAGCGGTGCTCGGCGGCAAGCTGCCCAGTGGCGAGATGGTGGGGCAGGTCGAGGGGCGCAGGCTGGGTCTCGATCTCACCTTTTCGATGCCCAAGTCCGCATCGATCCTGGCGCTGGTAACTGGCGACAAGCGCATCCTCGATGCACATCTTGTCGCAGTCAAATCGACCATGAGCCAGCTTGTCGAAAAGCGCCTTGCCGAAGCGCGCAACTACGAGCGCAACCGCAATGGCGAACCCGAAAAGACCGGCAATCTCGTCTATGCCCTGTTCGCTCACGACACGAGCCGCGCGCTCGATCCGCAAGGCCATGTCCACGCCGTCGTCGCCAACGCTGACGCGCGATCTGAAGGGCAACTGGAAGGCGCTGTGGAACGGCGAGATCTGGAAGAACAACACACCATCGGGCAGTTCTACCACGCCGCGTTTCGCGCCCGGTTGCAGAGGCTGGGATACGAGACCGAGGCGTCTGGCAAGCATGGGGCCTTCGAGATCAAGGGGTGCCCAAAGAGGTCATCAAGGCCTTTCCACGCGCACTGCCGAGATCGAGGCGAAGATCGCGGAGACCGGCGCCACGAGGCTCGCCACCAAGAAACAGATCACGCTTTTACACCCGCGATCCCAAGCTCCGATGTCGCCGACCGACAAGCGCTGGTCGAAGGCTGGCAGGCGCGTGCGGCGGAACTGGGGTTCGATGGCAAGGCGCTGGTTGCCGAAGCGCAGGAACGCGCTGCAACGCAGGCTCGCCCCACCATGCGCGAGACTGCAAGCCAGGCCTTTGCCGAAGTCACGACACGCATATCGGCTGCTCTAAGACTGCCTAGCGATCTCGCCGCATCCGGACCCGCGGCGCTGTTCCTTTCGGCAGAGACGATCAAGGGCGCAGCATGCGACCGCTTCGGCGATCCGGCATCTCTCCGAACGCGAGGCGGCGTTCAGTCCGCATGCGATCCTTTCGCGCTGCGCTGGGCTTCCAGATCAGGGGGCTAGAAGGCGAGGCGGTGATCGAGCGTATCGGGCAGCTGATCGAGAGCGGTCAGCTCATTCCCGGAAAGTCCGACCGTCTCGACGGGCATTTTGATCTCGTGACAACACCCGAGGCGCTGGCGCGCGAGCAGCAGATTCTCGACCGCATCGATGCCGGTGCCGGAAATGGCCGCGCGTTCATGGCGCCCGACGTGGCGGTCGAACGCTTGCAGCAGGCCGCGCGCGAACTGGGACGCGAACGCGCAGGGGCCGAGGACTGGCAACTCAATGCCGGGCAGCTGTCGGCAGGCGTCGCGGTCCTGTCGGGCGAGGACCGGTTTCTCAACATCCAGGGCGTGGCTGGCGCGGGCAAGTCGACCCTGCTTGGCGCGGTAGCGAAGGTGCTGGCCGAAGACGGCGTGCGCCTCGTTGGCCTTGCCTTCCAGAACAAGATGGTTGCTGACCTGCGCGGCGGCGGCAGTCAGGCGATGTCGGTCGACGAGATGCAGGCGGCCGGGATCGAGGCCTATACCATCGCGCGTTCGTCAGCACTTATGGCTCGGCCGCAGCGCGCGGGGAAGGCGAGCGGTTCGAGGCGGCGAAGGCTGAGCTCAGGGACACCGTCGTTGTCACCGACGAG